>CBEVZC010000171.1:0-5767 GCA_965554225.1 uncultured bacterium
TACTTTTTATTAATAAAAGTTTCTTAAAATAGCTTATTTCAAAAAATTATTCATGTTATTTTGTTCGACTAAAATCATAAAATAAATAAAGCTATTTTTGTTCAAAAAAAATATCAAAAAACCTAATCAAAAATTTATTTGACAAATAAAATAAACTTTGTATCTTTGTAAGTAAGTGTTTACATAATTATTTAGAAGATCAAAATGGCAACACAAAGATTAGATACAGAAACAAGGCAAGAGCAAATTAAAAAGGCTGTACTCGATTTGATATGGGAAGAGGGTTTGCACAATGTTTCTACAAGAAATTTAGCAAAGAAAATTGGTCTAACTGAAGGAGCAATTTTTAGACACTTTGCAACTAAACGAGATATCATCAAAGGAATTATGGATGATGTTGCTGTTGATTTGATTGCTTCTTTGCGTAAAATTGTATTGAGTCCGTTAAGTGCAGAAGAAAAAATATTTAAATATTTATGTGCAAATGTAAAATATCTTAAAGATAATCGTGGCATTACAATACTATTGTTTTCTGAGGCAGCTCATTTAGGAGATAGTGGATTAAAAGATCGACTTGGTCAAATCCTAGCCGAACAAAAACAGTTTATTATTAAAATGGTGAAAGATGGAATACACGATGGTGTTTGGAGTTCTAATGTAAATCCAGAAGATATGGCAACGATTTATATGGGCATCCCTGTAACATTTAATATAGAAATGGTTTTAAAAAAGGGTAGCATGAACGAAAAAAATTTTTGCAAAAGGATGACTAAATTGATTTTGAAAACTTTACAAAAATAATATTATTTTGGCTATAGAGTAAGTAAGTGGTTACTGATATAGATTGATTAGTTATTGCAAATATATGCAGAAAATTTTTTCATATTTTTTAAGAGGTAATAGAAATGTTTTACACAATAATAGCAGTAATAATTTTTGCCGCATCCTTTCTATTTGCAATGTTAGGTTTGGGCGGTGGAATGATTTATGTCCCGGTTCTTAAGTGGGCCGGTTTTTCAGTTAAGGAAGTTGCAATACCTCTAGGACTATTGCTAAACGGTCTTAATACTCTTCTTGCTTTAATTCCATATACCAGAAAAAAACTTGTTGACTGGAAAGGTGGAATGGCTATGGCTATTTCTGCTTTAGTTTTTGCTCCAATCGGCGCCTACACTTCTCAGTTTGTACCGGTACAGACATTGCTTATATTTTTTGCTATTGCGGTATTCGGAGCAGCGATTAGGATGGTTTTCTTTGCTAAAAGTCCCGAGCCCGAAGAGATGATGAAGTTAAAGAAAAGGTCAATGATTGGTGCAGCCGTTGGAGCATTTGCAGGATTTATGGGTGGAATGCTCGGTCTTGGTGGCGGTTTTATCATAGCTCCAATTCTTATGTGGATGGGTTATAAAACCAAACAAGCTGCTGCAACAACAGCATTTGTTGTAACATTTTCATCTTTCTCAGGCTACCTTGGTCATATGGCCGAAGGGCATTTTAATTGGCCACTTACCATTCTTGTTGTAATAGCAGTCATTATTGGTTCGCAGCTTGGTGGAATGTTTATGAGTGGAAAAGCAAAACCTAAATGGGTTAAATCACTTTATGCGGTAGTTCTTTTTGCGGTTGCTATAAAAATACTTCTTGGAGTTTTGCTATGAGAATATTTAAAATATTAATGTTACTAACTATATCTACAACTTTTCTTTTTGCTCAAAACAATAAACAGAAATTTGAGTGGAATGGATATGGACAATTCCGGTTGTATAAAATCAATAATAATTCTCAAGGTTTTATGATTAGAAGAGCGAAACTTTGGGTAAAAGGGAAAGTTCCAAACACAGACTCATTTAGTTATAAAGTTATGGGAATTTTTAAGTACAATAAAACAGGTTACTTCGGTTTGCTGGATGCATACGGTAGTTATAATTTTCAGAATGGTTCTTTAAGATTTGGTCAACAAATTCCGGAATTTAGTTTACAAAGGCTGCAGCCGGATTGGAAAATACCGACTATAGAAAGAGCTTCAGTAATTGATAAATTGATTCCCGCTGCACAATCAAGTGCAAGAGACATTGGAATACAAGGTCATATAAATTTATTAAACAAAAATTGGCAGATTGCTGCCGGAATTTTTAATGGTAATGGAGCAAATATAAAAAATCATCGCTCATCAAACTTTCTTTACAATGTTAGAAGTACTTATAAAATAAATATTGGTGATAATTACTATTGGCATATTGGAGCTTCAGCAATGTATAGAAAGGCTGATCAATCAGATTTTTCACTAATATTTGGAAGTAACAATCTTTATACAGGTGATGATTTTAGGTATGGTGTTGAAACTCATCTGAAATTAAATAAGCTGGAAATTCAAGCTGAATATATAAACGCTGATTTTAATGGACAGAATGCTCATGGATACTATGCTTATGCAAACTATAATGTCACAAATAAAGATCAGTTGGTTTTATCAACAGAACAATTAATTGACTTAAATAAAAGTACAAATGACAACCCATGGATGAATTTGGGTTATAATCATCTATTTGCTAATCATGATCTTAAAATAATGATTAACGGTAGCACACAATTTAACAACAATTATTTATTAACAACACAATTACAAATATTTTTTAACTAAAATAGGAGATACAAAAATGACAGATCCAAAAGAATGGTTAGAATTTGGACAAAAATTTCACGGACATAAATGTCCCGCAATGCCAAATGGTTTAAGAGTTGGTGCTGCTGCAATGAATGCTTTGAATGTAGAAAGAACCGGCGATTCTGCTTTAGTTGCAATGCTTGATCTTGGGGAAGATCACTGTGCAACATGTTTTGCCGATGGTGTTCAAGTAATAACTGGATGCACTCTGGGAAAAGGAAATATTAAAAAAACTCATAAAGGTAAATGGGCTGTAACATTAATTGATAAAAAAAGCAATAAAGCCGTGCGTGTTACACCAAAAGCAGAAGCAATGCTTGCTAACAAAAAAACAGAATTCTTTACCGAATATAGAGAAAAAGGAGTTCCTCCTACACAAGTACCTGATGAAGTTGTAGAACCATTAGTTCAAAAAGTTATGGGTGCACCGGATAAAATGATAATGAATATTTCAGAAGTATTTGACTATGATTGGAATGAACCAGCACATAGCTTTGACGGTTTTGTTTGTGAAGAGTGTGGCGAAATGGTAGTGGAAAAATATGGTAGAGTAAAAGGCGATAAAAAAGTTTGTATTGACTGCGTAGCCAAATAATATAAGTATAATGAGCGGTAATCATAATGTTTGCCGCTCAATTAATAAGGAAATCAAATAATGGCACACAATCATTCACATAATCACGGTTCAGAAACTCCTGAGAAAAATCTTTTCATTACAATGCTGCTCAATTTTCTTATTACTATTGTGGAAATTATAGGCGGAATAATATCCGGAAGCTTGTCTTTAATTTCGGATGCGCTTCATAATTTCAGCGATGGAATTGCGGTAATTATCAGCTATTTTGCTTTAAAGCTTAAGGACAAACCTAATTCTTATAAACACACGTTCGGCTTTAAACGTGCGGAAATACTTGCCGCATTAATTAATTCATCTGCTCTTTTAGCTATTTCATTTTACTTGTTTTACGAATCGGCCGTGCGCCTGTTAAATCCAACGGAAGTTCAAGGCGGACTTATGACGATTGTTGCTGCTGTCGGTTTGGTTGCAAATATTGCCGGAACTCTACTGTTAAAAAAAGGAGCCTCCTCAAGTATAAATATTAAAGCGGCTTATTTACATTTGCTCAGCGACGCTGTTTCTTCCGTTGCAGTTATTCTGGGGGGAATTGCTATTTATTATTTAAGCGTATATTGGCTTGATCCTGTATTAACTATTTTAATTGCCGCTTATGTGCTGAAAGAAAGTTTTCATATTCTTACGGATGCACTTCATGTATTGATGGAAGGAACACCGGAAGGTATTTCGCTCGATGATATTAAAAAGACCGTAGAGAGTTTTGAGCATGTTGTAAATATTCACCATATACATGTTTGGTCGGTTGGAGAAAATGATATTCACCTTGAAGCTCATGTTAATATTGATAATATGATGACTGTAGATAGTGATACGCTTAGGGATAAAATAGAAAAAGAATTGCATGATAAATTCGAAATTCACCATGCCACAATTCAATTTGAATGCGGAAGGTGTGAAAATGAAAAAATAATTCAAATTTAAGTATTATGATGATAATTCGATGAATGATAAAATCTTAATTTTACGTACTCGCAGATGCAGAAAAAGTGAAGTGATTATCAGATTCCTCGAAGAAAATAATATTCCTCATGAAGTAAAAATTGTTGAGACTGATCCTGAAGCTCAAAAGATTTTTAAAACATTTAATATAAAAGCTTCACCGGAAATAATTATAAACAACGAGTCTGTTAATCCCTACGGTTTAGTAGAAAAATGAAAAATAAAAGATTCTGAAAAAACTAAACTAATGTTTGAAGAGCTACTTGCATCCGGAGAATAAATGAGCAAGAATCAAAAGGAAACTATTCAGCCCTCACTTTCCAAAATGAGCCTCGCCTTTCTAAAAATCGGGTTTACTGCTTATGGAATGGCTATACTTCAGCAGATTAAAGCATTAATTATCGGCAGGAAGTGGCTGTCTCAAAAAGAAGTTGATGAAGGATTGGGAATGGTGCAGATATATCCCGGTCCAATTATGTTTAACCTTGCAACCTATTGTTCCTACCGCATTAAAGGAATTGGGGGAGCAATTCTCGCAACATTTATGTTTGTCCTTCCTTCGTATTTACTGATGGTCTTTCTTTCCTGGCTTTATTTTAGTTATGGAACTGTAGCATGGATTCATCCGCTTTTCATAGCGCTGGAAGCAATGGTTGTCGGAATTGTAATTCATATTTTTATAGATTTTTCTTCAAGATACATTACCGGTCCTAAAACCGCATCGATGGCTGCAACGGCTTTTCTGCTTCTTCTTTTTAAGATAAATGCCATTATTGTAGTGCTGCTTGCAATCGTTTTAAGCATTGCCCTGTTCTGGAATAATAAAGAAGATATGAAGGGTGTAAAAAGTGATGATGGCTCACTTATTCCCGGAGATTTTAAAAACAGGATTGCTATTATAATTATTACGGGAATTATTTTCATAGGAACTTTTCTGGTGGGTTTTATCTGGCATGCGGAATCCATAACACTTCTTTCTTCTATGTTTAAAATAGGCGCGCTGGCGTTCGGTAACGGTTTTACAATCATGCCTTTGCTTCAGCAGGAAGCTGTAATCTCTCATCACTGGCTTACGATGAAACAGTTTGCCGATGGAATTGCTTTCGGACAGATAACGCCCGGACCTTTTTTAATAACCGCAACATTTATAGGTTACAAAGTAAGTGGAATTTGGGGAAGCTTAATTGCTACCTTCGGTATGTTTTTCCCATCGTTTTTTTATACGCTTATTATGTCGGAAATTTATACCAAGATAAAGCACTATTCGATAATCCGGATGGCGCTTAAAGGTGTCTTAGCAGTTTTTACGGGAATGCTTTTGTTTGTAGTACTTAGTCTCGGTAAAATTAGTTTGGTCTCCCCTGCTGCATATATCTGGGCTGTAGGCGCGCTTCTGCTTGTAAGATATTTTAAGCTGAATATCCTCTGGATATTTTTAATCGGGATTGCCGCCGCATTCGGATTTTATTTATTTGGGATTTCACTTGGTTAATATTTTAAATAATTACATTTTAAACTTATTTAAG
>CBEVZC010000172.1:0-5743 GCA_965554225.1 uncultured bacterium
CTTTAACCTCAATTGAAAGAATTTACGATAAAGATCATGCTGCAAAAGTTGTAGATGCTACCATTAAAGATTATAATGAGTTATACGGAGACTAATTTTAATTTAATGTTTTAAAAGCGGAGATAGAATGGGGATAACAAAAGAAAAGTTAGTTCAGGTTATGGATTGGAGTTCCGCATTTTGGGCGGGACTTATTGCCGGAATTATTTTTTATTTGGTAAATGTTTTTTTAGTCCCGCTTTTCTTAGGCGGAAATTCATGGGTAATTATTAGGTTGTTCTCCTCTGTATTTTTAGGCAAAGGAATTCTAGCTCCTCCTGCAACATATAATTTAGTGTCTTTAATAGTTTCAATATTTTCTGTTATGCTCTTTTCTATGCTATTTACATTAACTGTAACTTTTATTTTACATCGTTGGGGTTTGCTTGTGGGGATTGTAGGAGGTACAATATTCGGACTGGCAATTTATTTAATAAATTTTTATTCCTTAAGTTATTTCTTCCCTTGGTTTTTTCCTATGAACAGCTGGCCGTTTTTAATTACCCATATTCTTCTGGGAGCTGTTGCCGGCGGAGTTTATGAATCTTTTGAAGTAGAAGAGTTAGAACCCGAATAATAAAAAAATATTATTAGTATTTTTTATAAAAGAGGAGTTAAAATGCTTGGTGGTTTTGGCAGACAAAGCAGAAGTTTTGGGAAATCCAGACTAATAATTGCTGTAATTTTTATTGCTTTTTCTTTCATTTCCTATTTGGGGTCAAAAGAATATAATCCTGTTACGGGAGAGGACCAATACATAAGTATTACACCTAAACAGGAAATTGCACTTGGCTTAAGAGCAACTCCGCAAATGATTCAACAATACGGCGGTTTATATCCCGATCAAAAGTATCAAAATTTAGTAGAAAAAGTTGGACATAAAGTCGTTACCTACAGTCAAGCAGGAAAAACTCAGTATAAATTCGATTTCCATCTTTTGAATGATAGTAGAACAATTAATGCTTTTGCACTTCCCGGCGGTCAGGTCTTTATTACTTCTGCACTTTTAAGCAAACTAAAAACTGAAGGACAATTAGCCGGAGTTTTAGGTCACGAAATAGGTCATGTTGTTGCACGGCATTCTGCACAACAAATGGCAAAATCAAACTTAACAAACGGAATATTAAACGGAATACTAATAGCAAGTGATCCAACCGGACAGTCTGCTCAGATAGCCGCATATATTGGAAAATTGGTTAATATGAAGTTTGGTAGAAATGATGAACTGCAAGCAGATAATCTAGGAGTGAAGTTTATGTCGCAGACCGGTTATGATCCCCGTTCAATGATTGGGGTAATGAAAATATTAAAGCAGGCAGCCGGCGGCGGCGCAAAGCAGCCCGAGTTTTTTAGCACTCACCCAAACCCCGATAACCGTATTGCGGAAATTCAAAAAGCTATTAGAGCTATCTATCCGAATGGAGTACCGAGTAATCGTGTTAAGTAATATATATTAATATTACCCTAATAATCATCTCAAGTAAGAAGATAAAGAATCTTTTATTTACAAAAATGAATGATAAATCAGATTAGGTTTTTTTATATTTCAACTTAAAATTTACAAAAATAGTATTTGGTGCTTAGATGAAATTAAAATATAAAGTGCTGTCGGGATTTCTAATTTTAGCAATAATGTTAATAATTGCCGGAACTTGGTCAATTTTACAAGTAAGATTTTTTGGTAATCAGTTGGAAGAAATTATCAGCAACAATTATGAAAAAATCGAATCTGTAAAATCATTAAGAGAATACTTAGTAACAACAGATAGAGACATATTTTTATCTTATCTTGCAGGGGAAAAATTTAAAGCGTTTAAGGAGGATAACAGTAGTTTTAAATTACTGATTCAAAACTATCGTAGAAAAAACACAGAAAACAAAGAAGATTCGTTGTTGAATATTGTAGAAAAAGCCTTTGACGAATATATATTAAGTTGGAAATATGGTGATCAACAAGCACTTAATAGTAGTAAAATAGAATGGTATAATTCAAATGTTGCACCTTTGTATAATAAAACTTTTATGAGTGTTGAAAAGTTGATAAGCTACGATACGCAAACATTTCTGAAAACGTCAAGTGATATTCGTAATATCTCTAAACGAGCTACCATACCGGGAATAGTTGCAATTATTGCGGCAATAGTTTTTGCACTATTATTTAATTACTTTGCAAATCACTACATCATCAAACCAATAGAAACGCTTAGGAAACAGGTAGATGATTTTATCGAAAAAGGAGTTCCTCTTAAGTTTACCCCTTTAACAGATGACGAAATAGCTAAATTAGCCGAGTCAATTCATCTGCTAACTTCGCGCGTTAATATTGACGAGAAATTATAAATGAGACTGCATGTTATTTTTAGATATGTTGGATTTGTAATATTACTTAATTCATTTTTTTTATTGGTCTCCACCTTAATCTCATTTTTCTATCATGAGACTTCGTTTGTCCCACTTCTGTATTCAACCATAATTACAATACTTTTTGGGATTTTTCCAATAATATTTGTTCCTCCAACAGATGATATTAATCATATTGAAGGTCTTTTAATAGTTGTAAGTGCGTGGTTATTATCTGTACTTATCGGAACAATACCATACGTTATGTGGGGCGGAGAGTTTTCATTTACAAATGCGATTTTCGAAAGTGTATCGGGTTATACAACAACCGGCTCAACAATACTTAATCAAATTGAAAGCTTACCGCTCGGAATTTTATTCTGGAGGGCTTCAACACATTGGATTGGCGGAATGGGAATTATAGTTTTTGTCCTTTCCGTTATGCCTTCGCTTGGTTCTGCCGGATTAGTGTTATATCGATCTGAAATGTCTCCTGCAGCTCTTAGACAATTTAAGATGAGAAGCCGCGATGCAGTAAGAATCATATTGTGGGTTTATATCGGTTTAACAGCTGTTGAAACAATTTTGTTGATGTTTGCAGGAATGAATTTATTTGATGCAATAACGCATGCTTTTTCAACAGTAGCAACGGGAGGGTTTTCCACAAAAAATGCCAGTGTTGCGGCATTTCACTCCTTATCGGTTGAAATTATTATCATGGTTTTTATGCTGCTCTCAGGAATGAACTTTGCTTTGCTTTTTGCAGCGGTAACCGGGAGGTTTAAAGAAGTTAAAGCTTCATCGGTTTTAAAATACTACGTAGGGGCAAACATTGTTGTGATTTTGTTAGTTGCTATAAGTCTTTGGGGACCCGAATATCATTCTTTCTGGCAAGCTTTAAGATATTCATCCTTTCAGGTTCTTTCAGTTGGTACATCTACAGGATTTGCCGATGCCGATTCATCTGTATGGACGCCTTTTGCACAAATGTTATTAGTATTAATGACTTTACAGTGTGCCTCCGCAGGTTCAACTTCCGGCGGAATTAAAGTTGATAGGATTGTTATTTTTCTAAAATCCGTGGGAAGAGAAATTAAACGAAATCTTCATCCAAATGCAGTCTTAAATATTATTATGGATGGAAAGAAATTAGAAGAAGATTTAGTTAATTCAGCAATTCTATATATTGTTATTTATGTAGTTATTGTAGCAATTGCTGGGCTTTTAGTTTCAGCGATGGGCGTCGATATGATTTCTGCGTATTCCGGAGCTGCTGCAACTATGGGTAATGTTGGTCCCGGTTTAGGGTTTTTAGGGTCGTTGGAAAACTACTCTTCTTTACCCGATGCAGCTAAATGGGTATACTCTTTAACTATGATTCTTGGTAGATTGGAAATATATGGATTAATAATATTTTTATTACCTAGCACTTGGAAAAGGAAAGCGTAAAAAACTATTAAAATTTGATTAACAAAATTAATTCATAATATAAATTAAAGATATTAGAGGGAATTATCTCACGTATTAAAATTAAAATGTCGCATATCTTTCAGTACTCGACCGAAATACCTGTTCGAATTACGGACCTGAACTATGGTGGTCATGTAGGCAACGACTCATTTTTGTCTATTATTCATGAAGCACGAATGAAATTTTTAAATTCACTTGGATATTCCGAAATTGATATTGAAGGTGTAGGTATAATCATGGTTGATTCGTTAATCAATTATCTAAAAGAGTGTTTTTACGGTGATATACTAAAAGTTGATATTGCCTTAGATAATATTAATGATAGAGGCTGTGATTTTTTTTACAGAATTACTAATTTAAAAACAGGCAAACTTGTTGTTAATGCTAAAACCGGAATTTTATTTTACGACTATAAAAATAACGAGAAAGCACTTGTGCCAGATAAATTTAAAAACAAAATTAAAGAATTGACTGAATCTGCTAAAACAAACTAGGATAAAATTGGATAATAAAACACAGAATGTTGCAGCTTTGGATAATCCTGATGTAACGAAGGTTAAAATAGGAAATAAAAGTTTCACAATTATCGGTACTGCTCATATATCAAAAAAATCTGCCGATTTGGTTAGAGAAGTTATAGAAAAAGTGAATCCGGACATTGTATGTGTTGAGTTAGATGCCCAAAGATATGAAGCCTTGTCGAATAAGAAAAAGTGGGAATCTCTGGATTTAAAATCTATTATTAAAAAGAAACAACTTACTACCCTTTTAATAAATATAATTTTGTCATCCTATCAGAAGAAACTTGGTGAAAAATTAGGTGTTATGCCTGGCACTGAACTTTTGGAAGCCACAAAGGTTGCTAAAGAGTTAAATATTCCTATTGAGCTGGTTGATAGAAATGTAAAAATCACATTAAGGCGTGCATGGAATAAGATGTCTTTTTTTCAAAAACTAAAATTTGCTACTTCAGGTTTAGCCGGAATATTTGAGAAAAAAGAACTTACGGAAGAAGATTTGGAAGAGTTAAAAAATAAAGATGTCCTTACCGAGTTGATGAATGAGTTCGGTAGAGTTATGCCCGTTTTAAAAGAGGTATTAATTGATGAGCGCGATACTTACATTTCTGAAAAAATGAAAATTTCAAAGGGACATAATATTGTTGCTGTTGTTGGCGCCGGACATGTTAACGGGATTGTTAAAAAGCTAGAGTCTACTGACAAAGTTGATCTGTCTGAAATTGAAATAATTCCACCGGTTTCACCCATTTGGAAATGGGTCGGCTGGACTATACCGGCAATAATAATCGCTTCGCTTGTTTATATCGGTTATGCTAAGGGAATGGCTGCGGCTCAGTATAATGTTTTATTTTGGATTTTGGCAAACGGTATTCCCAGCGCAATTGGCGGTATAATTGCCTTGGCTCATCCAGTTACTATTATTTCAGTATTCCTTGCAGCGCCCCTTACTAGTCTTTCTCCTTTAATTGGGGCGGGATACGTGGCTGCATTTGTTCAAGCGTATTTCAGACCGCCGGTCGTTAAAGAATTTGAAACATTGAGTGAAGATTTTAATCATCTAAAAATGTGGTGGAAAAATAAATTACTTAGAATATTTTTAGTTTTTATTCTTACCGGATTAGGAAGCGCTGTAGGAACATATGTAGGAGCTTATAAGATAATTTCAAATATATTCTAAGTTGATATTTAAAAATTTCAAGTCTACCTGTTATACCTTTCCAGTAAGACCGTGACCGCCAAGGAAACTGTAATTCCGGTTTTGGCTTAAGACAAAGACCTGTTTACCCCCATGCGGAATTTCATAAAAAGAACAAATTAAGAGATACCGGTCTTCCGATTTCCATCGGAAACCGGTATGTCTATTAATACCAATG
>CBEVZC010000173.1:0-5671 GCA_965554225.1 uncultured bacterium
GGCGAAGGAGTTTTCAGAGAACTTGCCGATTTGATTATAGAAGCTCAAATGTAGGACAACTTGGCAAGTTGTCCTACAAATATTATGAAAACTTTTTATCAACGAAATCTTCCGCATTACATACATGAAAGTGATGTGTTTTTTATTACTTCAAGCTTAGAGGGTTCATTACCTAAAAGTGTGATTGAAAAATTGAAAAAAGAAAAGCAGATAAATGAAAAACATATCAGTGAAATCGATAATTTAAAGGTTCGTAAGGAAAGATATTATGAACAGCAGAAATTATATTTTTCTAAGTTTGATAATGCTTTGAATAATTCTTCTCGTGGTCCTTATTGGTTAAGAAATGTGAGTGCTGCCGAAATAGTAAGAAAAGCTTTTCACTATAGAGATAAAAAAGTTTATGACTTATTTGCTTACACCATTATGCCGAATCATATCCATTTAGTTATAAAACCCATTGTAGGTCAACATGCTATGTTGACCGAAAGTGATAATAACAAAGAAAAAGGTGCTATAGAAAAATTAAACGGACAACTTGGCAAGTTGTCCTACAATTCTAATAAGAAGCAAAATATAGGAAGAAAAACCCCGTCCCCTTATCTATTAGGCGATATAATGGAATCATTGAAAGGATATACTGCGTTTGAATGCAACAAGATACTTGATAGACAAGGACCATTTTGGCAGCATGAAAATTATGATCATGTTGTTAGGAATCAAGAAGAATTAATACGAATTATCCAATACATTATGAACAATCCTGTTAAAGCACACTTATGTGAAGCACCTGAAGACTGGAGATGGAATTATTATAATTCTGATTTAATTGGTTTATAATGGTTACGTTATACTTAGGAAGTTCTCTCATCCAATGTTGAGTTGACAGTAATTTTTTTATCAATTTGAGAGTAACATTAGCGCGATAAACTTAACCGGACAACTTAGCAAGTTGTCCTACAAATTAAGTTGTCCTACAGTTTCTCTTGCCTAATTCTTTTTAAATATTTATATTATAGTGAACAAATGTTTACTATGGTCACTTGATGGAAAGGAGAACAAAAAATACTAACCCCAATCCGGCTCTTCTGAATATGCGTGAGTTTCGTCTTCCGAAAGACAAGGTTGGCCAAACCCGCATCGCGAAAATTCATGCACCTCTTCCCAGAAAAAGTAAAAATGTAGATTTCGATATTTATAACTACGAAATGCTTTTCAATGATGTAGAAACCAAAAGAATTATTAGAGAAGGAAAAACAATTGGTTGTTTTTATATCGAGTCGCCGGGAATGCGTTCTTTACTTAAACGTTTATCATGCGATACTTTTGAAATGCTGACGGCCGCTAGTTCGGTTATTCGTCCCGGTGTTGCCCAAAGCGGAATGATGCAGGAATTTATTGCCCGCCATAAAGACCCGCAAAAAAGAGAATATCTGGTACCCGGAATGAAAAAGTATTTAGGCGAAACTTACGGTGTAATGATTTATCAAGAAGATGTAATTAAAATTGCGCATCATATTGCCGGACTCACTCTTGAGGAAGCTGATTTGTTGCGGCGGGCAATGAGCGGAAAAATGAGGTCGCACAAAGCAATGCAGCAGCTCTCTCAAAGGTTTTTTGTATCGTGTCAGCAAAAAGGATTGGTAGATAAAGAGGCAAAAGAGCTATGGCGGCAGATTGAATCGTTTGCCGGTTATGCTTTTTGTAAAGCCCACAGCGCTTCTTTTGCACTTTTATCCTTTCAAGTTGCTTATCTCAAAAGTCATTATCCTGCTCAGTTTATGGCAAGCGTGCTGAGTAATAGAGGTGGCTATTATTCTCCCGCAGTGTATATTCATGAATCTAAAAGAATGGGACTTACAATATTATTACCGTCGATTAATGAAAGTAATTATCATTATGTGGGAAATAATAAAGCAATACGTATCGGTTTGATGGCTATTAAAAATCTTTCCGGTAGTTCGATTGATAAAATAATAAAAGAAAGAAAGAATAACGGGCGATATGTTTCGCTTGCTGATTTTCTGATTCGCACTAAATTGTGCTACGAAGAAACAGCATCTCTTATAAAATGCGGAGCAATGGACTGTTTTTGCCAGACGCGTCCCACCATGCTGCGCTTGTTAGATGTATACATTCGTTATCGCAACATATTGGAGAATAAACCTGACAATTTATTTTCTGCCGAGTCTTTTGCCTTGGAAGAAAAAGTTATAACCGAAACTCAATATAGTTTAAACAAAATTTGCACTATAGAATATGAATCTTTTGGTTACATGGTTACCTGTCATCCGCTCGATTTTTTTAGCAGTGCGACTAATAAACCGAGCATTGTTAAAGCAACAGAGATGCATAAGTATGATGGACGTAAAATTAAAATGATAGGGTGGTATATGGCATCAAAGCGTATAAAAACAAAGAAGGGAGAGATAATGAAATTCCTTTCATTAGAAGATCTGACCGGTACATTTGAAGCGGTTATTTTTCCCAAAGTGTATGCGGAATATGCCGAACTTACAATGTCTATGGGACCTTATTTAATAGAAGGCAAAGTTGATGCAGACAATGGAGATAATATTGTTTTGGAAAAACTGGCACTTCTGTCTGCTGGTGAAGTTAAAGCAATAACACAAAAAGATAGTAGTGAAAATCAATATTTTGGAGATGTAGAAAAAACAAGCGAAGAGGAATTTGGAATAGTTAATTTGTTGGGAAAGGAACAATTGAGAAAGGCGTATATATAGTGCTGCACATGTAACGTTATTTGAAACAAATGTTTACCAAAATAAGTTAAAGTTAAATATAGACATTTAAGGTTAACATTTATATATTTGGATAAGTAATAATAAAATATATAACAAGGAAAATAAGAAAGATGAGAAAACTGATGCTCTATATGGTTATTGCTGTATCTTTATTAGTTACAGCAAAATCTGAGGCACAATATGTTCAAAACAGTTGGGGAGTGGGATTTGGGATAAGTTATCCACGGTTTGTGGGAGTAACAACAACCTCAATTTCAAAAGATAATAATTATGGAGCTTTTCTTTCGTTAAAAAGAAGTTTTAGTGAACATGTGGCATTTAGACTAACCGGAAATTATGTTAATATGAAAACACTTTTTTATAAAAATGTACCGGACAAAATAGAGACAACTAATTTACTATCGGGTGATTTGGATTTTATATATAAATTTTTGCCATGCAGTAAAATATCCCCTTATGCTTTACTTGGATTTGGAGGGAATTACTTTAATACGAAAAATTCTGCAACTCCGGCAAGAGAAGGAAATCATGTTGGATACCAGATGAATATGGGACTCGGTTTTGAATGGATAGCAGATACTAATTGGAGTATATCAACCGAGTTAAATTATAATACGAGTAACGATAACGAACTTGAGGGTAATTCTAATTTGGATGAACTTAAAGGTATCCTTAGTAGTAATGGTGATACTTATATGAAATTGAGCATAGGAGCAATATACTATTTTTCAAGAGGGGAAAAATCTACAATATGCGAACCATTACCCCAAGGAATTAAAAATGTTACTGCTGCTGCTCCGGTTTTTATTGAAAAAGTAAAGATTGATACTGTTTATAAAGAAAAGATAATTGAGCAGAAGAAGGATATTGACTTATTTGGAATAAATTTTAAATTTGATAGTGATAAACTGATGCCGGAATCTTATCCAATTTTGGATCATGCAGCTAAATTGCTTAAAAAAAATCCCGAGATACGAGTCGAGATTCAAGGATATACAGACAACATAGGGCCGGAATTGTATAACCAAACTTTATCAAATAAAAGGGCTAGAACAATAAGACGTTACCTAATAAAAAATGGAATTAGCCCTTCTCGCTTGTTTGCTAAAGGATTTGGAGAGAGCAATCCGGTAAAAAGTAATAAAACTCGTATTGGAAGAGCTTTTAACAGAAGGATTGAGTTTAAAATAATTGGTGTGGAAAAATAGATTTTCGCAAGTAATTATTTGTAATTAACAAATTGTACGGGAAAATCCAAGTCAGCTTCTTTCACTGTCTTAATTACAAATTGAAGTTCGTCTTTTTTTTGTCCTTGAACTCTAACTTGTTCATCCATAATCTGAGCATTAACTTTAAGTTTTAGTTCTTTAATTAATTTTGTTATTTTCTTGGCGTTTTCTTTAGAAATTCCGCTCTGAAGATTAATTTTTTGTTTTAGTCTTCCGCTCGCGGCAGGTTCTACGTTATCAAGTTTCATTACTTTTAAGGAAAGTTTCCGTTTTAAAAATTTTGTTTGTAAAATATCGTAAATAGCTTTCAGTGAGTAATCATCCTTCGTATTAATAACTATTTGTTTTTCACTTTTACTTAAATCTATAGTTGATTTAGAATCTTTTAAATCATAACGCTGCTGTACTTCCTTTATTGTTTGGTTAACAGCATTATCAATTTCTTGAAAATCTATTTGCGATACAATATCGAAAGAAGAATTCTTAGCCATTTTTATTCCTTTAGAAATTAGTGGAAAATTATAAATGCTAACTCAAAGATAAATATTTGTTTTCAATAAAGTGGATAAAAAGATTATATGTTTAATGGAATAAGAGTAATTGATCCTTGTTCGTAAATCAGAAAAATGATTAATGATTAAAAAATAATGAACTGTGATTTAAAATCATTATTAACTTGAAAAATCATTAGTCGATGTTTCGTACTGATAATTCCTTTTTCTATCAAAAATTGTTAGAAGGAGATTATTTACGCTTTATCCGATATCTGAAATGAAAAAAAATTGTTTGTGCCATAAATTTTAAATGTTTCGGTTTATAATCTATTTGCTATAAGCGTGTCAATATCATAATTGATGAAAAATTGGTAAGCATATTTAAACAAAATAATAGTAAATATTTGCTTTAATTTTTTTGTGTTAGTTTTACTTAAACATGATTGAAGTCGATAAATACTAAACATTTTTTAAATCCTTTCGACTATATTTCTAAATTAGGACAAGGTGTCCCAAAATATTCATTGATTAGAGTTTACTAACATGGATTTTAAAACATAAATTCAAGGAGGTCTATTATGTCAATTAGTAGTGTATCCAATAATGTATCACCTATTTATTTACAACAGAATCATCAGCATGTTCAAAAAGAAGTTTCCGAGAGAAGCGAACCAGCATCTGAAGAAAGAACCGAATCGGCTTCAGCGGAACGAGCTGAACAGGCTAAAAATGTTGCTAATAATAAAGTAGATAGATACGCATAATCGTTGAGAAGTTGGTTTTAAATTACTTTTTCCAATCTTCAACTTGTTCCGGATATTTAGAATAAGTTGGAGATTGTCTAATGATTAACAATTGGGTACAACAGCTGATATTATCGAGTTAAACCGATTAAAATCCCCGGCATTCCAACTTTCAATCGGTACGTGCTGCTTTTCGTAAATAAGTTCCTTTATAAGCTTTCAACTCTTCATCCTTTTTAACTTTCTTTCATACTTTATTTCATCAGATATATTATCAAATTTTTTAACGTAACCCAACTTCCAAGGAATACCAGCTTTTATTAACTTGGACTGACCGGAATTATGTTCGGGAAAACGTCTTTAGATATTGTTGGTTTGTCCAATGTAATATTTATCGAGGGTAGTACTGTAAGTATATCAGTACAAAATTTTATTGTCGG
>CBEVZC010000174.1:0-5666 GCA_965554225.1 uncultured bacterium
AAAATTGATCAAAAATCCGGAGAAATTGAAGAACTTAATCAAGTTATAGAGGAACTTGAAAAGCGCGAAAAACAGAAGAATGAATTTATAGAAAATCAAGTAAAACAAATTTCCGAACTTGAAACAACTGAATTAGATCTCAAAAAACTAATAAACGAAAAGGAAAATTTAATTAATGAATTTGAAGAAAAAGTTAATTCCTTAAGTTCAGCTAAACATAATCTTGAAAACGAAAAACATAGTTTGGAAGAGAAAATTGAAATTCTTGAACAAAATATAACTGAAAATAAGTTCGAGAATGAAAAACAGATTGAATTACTTAATCAAAAAGAAGAGACAATTAATAGATTAAATACTGAGATTGAAGAACATAAGAATGAAAAAAACAACTATCTAGGAAAGATAAAAGAATTAGAAGAATCCTTACTAAATCAAAAATCAGTGACCGACGAGCTGCAGTCGCAAATTACTCAAGCTGTTGATCAAATAAACGAAAAGAATGAGTTGATTCGCAATAAAGAAACCGAAATTGTCAACCTTAACGAAGAGATAAAATCGCTTCATACTTCTATTGATAATCTTAATGAAGATCTTGAAAGGCAGAATGAAAAACTTGCACAAATTAGCGTGCTTGAAAAAGAACTCACGGATACAAAACGTGAAAAGACCGAATTAATAGAAACGTTTAATAATCAGACTGATGAGTTAAATTCAAAAATAAATCATTTAAGTATTGTGGATTCCGAAAAGAGTGCAGCAATTGAAAACCTTAATGCCAAGATGAAAAACTTAGTTAACGAACGAGATTCAATAAGAAATTCTTTGGCAGAGAAAGATAGTTACGCAGATGAGTTGAATAAAAAAGTTGTTGAATACGAAGCAAAGTTAAGGGCAATTCATGAAGAAAATGCTGTAAACAATGAATTAATCCCAAAGTTAAGGAAAGAGATTCTTTATCTCCGTGGGCGTGAAGCGGACTTGGAAAAAGCTGAAGAAGAATATATCAATCTAAATCAAGATAAATCAAATAAATTAAAAAAACTTGAATTAAAATTAGATGAATTAAATCAAAAAGCAACTGAAAAAAGCGAAATTGTTGAGCGTCAAAGAAACGAAATTAATAAGCTTTTAAGTAATGACGAGATGTTAAAAAATAGTCTTGAAGAAAGAAATAAATTTATTGAGGAATTAAATGCAAAAATATCTGACTTTGAAAGCAGGATAGATATTCTTGAAGAAGATGATTACCAAAAAGCCGATGTTATTGAAAATCTAACAAAAGAAATTGAGGAACTAAACAATCAAAAGAAAGAGTTGGAAGAATCGACAAACAATTACCTTTCTGTTATTGAGAGCTTGAAGGATGAGAAAGAAGAGCACAAAATTACTGCCCACAACTATAAAGAATTAGTTGAGAAAAACTCATTGGAACTTACAGATAAAGAGAGTTTGTTAAATGAATTGCGAGAGAAGGTTGACGAATTAAACAAGACAGTTCAAGAAAAAGACAATCTTATTAATGAACGTGATCAGAAAATTGAGCAGATCTTGAACGAAGAAGAAAATGTGAAAAATAACTTAGCCGAAAGGTCTAAAATACTTGATGAGCTGAACGATCAAATATCGAATTTAAATAAGAAAATTCATTCCCTTGAAAATGAAAATAATGACAAATCAGAGTTAATCGAGAATCTTAACAATTCACTTCAAGAATTGCGTAATGAGAAAACCGAATTTGAAAACATGAAGTTTGAGCAAACTAATAATGTTCAGAAACTAGAAGAAAATGTAAATTCGCTTAAAGAACAGTTAGAAGAATATAAAAAACAAGCCAAGAATCAAGATGAAATTATTAATAATCAAAATAATAAAATAGATGAGCTTGAAAGCAAATTAAATTCAAAAGATTCTGATTTTGAAGATAAAGAAAATACAATTTCCGAATTAACGAATGAAATAAATAAATTTAGAGAAAATGAGGAGAGATTAAGAGATTCGGAAAACAAAATTAGCGAATATGCAGAAAGGTTTGAAAGCTTACAAAATGAGTTGGAGCTACTTAGAGAAAAATCCGAAAATGATGTTAAAGTTCAAAGTGAACAAACAGAATTAATTAAAAAGCAGGAAAAAGAAATTAATAATTTGTTAGAAAAGCTAAGCGAATATGAAAATACTGATGGTAATCGATCTGAAGAAACGGAAAAATTGCGCGAGCAATTAAACTATTATGAGTCGATTATAGGCGAGAAAGAAACTACACTTCAAGAAAAGCAAATTCTAATTGATAACTTAAACAAGCAACTTGAAGATATTAGCAGTCAGCTGTCGCAAGATCAGTTAAATTCAAAGGACAAAGAAGATGAAATAAATAAATTGAGAGAAGATCTTGCAATTCAAAAATCACTGAATCATGATCTTGAAGATTCCGAGAGTAAGAAAGATCTTAAAATGCAAGGGATGGCTGATCAGTTAGAAATTTTAAGAGCAAAGATTGATGAATATGATTCTAAATTAGAAAGCACTGAAAAAGACCTCCAGGTTAAAATGGACCTTATTTCGGGTTTAGAAGAATATATTGAAAAAAATAAACTTTCTTCGAATGGACAAATATCTGAAATTGAAAAGCTTACTGAGGAAATGAAAGGTATTAACGCAAAAATTTCAGAATATGAACAGAAAATAAATGATCTAAAAAATACGATTGAAGATCAGGAACAGCAACTTGGTAAAATAAAATTAGAAAAAAGGGAAATTGAAATTAGTGATGAACAAAAGGAACAAATAATTGAACGTCAAGGACAGCAAATTGCTGAGTTAAAAGTATTGGAAAACGAATTTAATAATGCAAACGAAAATGATGAACAGGAACGAATTTATTTAGAAAAGCAGATTGAGGAATTTCGCGAAAAGGTTTTAATGAGTGAAAGCGAGCTTAATCAGAAGGAAGAAATAATTGAGCGACAAGTCCAGAAGATTGCTGAGCTAGAGGCTTTGTTGAGTGACAATAAAGAGCCTGAACCCACAATAGATAAAACTCCTCAAAACGAAGAAATTGAAGAAGTAAAAAGTCACGAAACTGAATTAACAAACGAAGTGACTCAGGACGAAGATTTTGGAAACGTTTTGGATGCTATCGAAAACCAAGAAGAGACACAGTTAGATAATGATAGCGTTGTGCCGGAAACAACTGAAGAAAATTTAGATAATTATGATGAACAGCTTACTCCGGAAGAACAAACCGAAGAAGATGACGGCTCACAAAATTTTATAGAAGAATCAAACGACGAATTCGCTTTATCAATAATGGATGACATCAATATTGTGACTGTGAATTTGCCAAGAGCCACAATGGAAAAAGCCGTTGAATTGAAAGACTTCATCCAAAAAGTTGTGGATGAGAATGGACATAAATTAATTCTTGACCTCTCGCGAAGTGAATTTGTTGATTCTACAGTGCTGGGAGTTTTAGTTAGTGCGCTCAAGAAAGCGAAAGCTGCCGGCGGAAATTTAATTTTAGTTTGGGCCGATCAGAACGAATCCTCGATGTTTTATATTACAAGAATGGATAAAGTCTTTACAATTTGTAAAACGGTAGATGAAGGTTTAGCAATTATTGATGAATAAGGTTTGGTTCATCGCCGGTATTTTAATAAGAAAAATGGGAAGCCCTTTTTAAGGAATTATAAGCTTTTTATAAAACCAATCGCAGTTTTATTCTTGTCCCGCCAACTAAGCGCTTGATATTTCGTTGCACAAAAGACCTAATTAAATAATATAAGTAATAATAAAAATTTTTATTAATGTATTATTCTTGAAATCTAACCTATTGCACTTAAACAATTTAGCGAGCTAAAATATTGAATTTAATGCTATAAAATTGTAATTTTGTAGTTCTTTTTTTTAGACTTTATTTTACTCTATTAAAAGAGTAATCTGCGAAAGCAAAAGGTACGTAAGTAATGCTCTACTCTTATGAAGATACGATCACGGCAATTGCAACCCCAATGGGAGTCGGAGCTATTTCTGTTGTTCGCGTCAGCGGTCCGCAAAGCATAAAAAAAGTCGATTCTGTTTTTCGCGGGAAGAATAAACTTGAGAATTCAAAATCACATACAATTCATTATGGAAAAATATTTTCTCAATCAAATGAAGTGATTGACGATGTTTTGATTTCCATATTCAAAAAACCGAATTCTTATACCGGCGAAGATTCTGTTGAAATAAGCACGCACGGAAATCCATTGATTACACAAAAGATTATTGATGTTTTGTTGAAAAGCGATATTCGATTAGCGGAACCTGGTGAATTCACGAAACGGGCTTTCCTAAACGGAAGAATGGATTTAGCTCAAGCCGAAGCAGTTGTAGATATCATAAATTCAAGGACGGAAGTTTCGCTGCGTGGTGCAAGAAATCAACTCGATGGTTTACTATCAAAGAAGATAAACATTCTGAGAGAAATGCTTATACATTCTTCTTCCCTTATTGAGCTTGAACTGGATTTTTCCGAAGAGGATATAGAGTTCGTTTCTCTGGAAAAGGTAAAAAATGAGATTAAAAATATAATTAAAGAAATTGAGGACTTATTAAAAAGTTATTCATTTGGGAAAATTGTTAGGGACGGAATAAGGGTTGCTTTAGTTGGATTACCAAATGTTGGTAAATCATCGTTGCTAAACTACATACTAAAAGAATCGAGAGCAATTGTTAGCCATATTCCAGGAACTACGCGAGATGTTATTAGCGAGGAAATTTCAGTAAACGGTGTGCTTATAAAATTATTTGATACTGCCGGTATCCGTCTTACTAAAAATGATGTTGAAAAAGAAGGAGTTGAGAGAAGCAGAAAAGCAATCGAGAATGCAGATTTAGTAATTTATATGTTTGATGTTACTTCGGAATTTGGACACGAGCTTTATGAGGACATCTTGAAGATAATACCGGATAATAGAATTATTAAAATAGCTAACAAGATTGATTTGGGTAATGATTTAAGTCATTTGGCAGATGTAAAAATATCCGCATTAACAGGAGAAGGGGTTTCGGAATTATTGAATACGCTCAAAGAGAAATCCTTTGGATCAAATACATTTACTGAAAAATCAGCAGTAGTTTCTTCCTTACGGCATTATAACATTCTAAAGAAGGCCAAAGAAAGTTTAGTTAATGCTGTAGAGTCAATTGAAATGAAATTAAGTGGTGAGTTTATTGCTGTTGATTTAAGGAATGCGGAAAGTTCGTTGGGAGAAATTATTGGGAAAGTATCAACGGATGATATTCTTAATAATATTTTTTCTAAGTTTTGTATAGGAAAATAACCGTTTCACGTGAAACTAATTGAATCTGTGATTAGGGGGTTAATAAAATTGCCCAATAAATCTTTAATATGTTTCACGTGAAACCGAGATAAATGATTCCAAGTAAAGGGACAAAGATAAGGTAAATATGCTTAATTACGATGTGGTTGTAATTGGTGCAGGACATGCAGGGATAGAGGCGGCAATTGCTTCTGCCCGAATGGGATGTTCCGTTGCTTTAATTACTATGGATAAAACTGCAATTGGCAGAATGTCTTGTAATCCGGCAATCGGCGGCAGCGCTAAAGGACATATTGTTCATGAAGTAGATGCTCTTGGCGGAATGATGGGACTAATTGCCGACAGAAC
>CBEVZC010000175.1:0-5634 GCA_965554225.1 uncultured bacterium
TGATTTAGTATTTTCTATTTTACTTATTCTTCCTCTTTTTATTCATATTACTAAATCCAGAACTTATCAAGATAAAAAATTTAAGAGTATATTATTTTTATCCTTTATTTACTTAGCGTTATTAGCGCTTGCATTTGTTTTAAATATTATGGATTTAAAATATCCTCAGACTTATGTACTTGGTTATCCTCTACAAAAAATTGTATTTGCTGTTTTACTTATTTCGTATAAAGTTATTCAACTTTATGTAATTATTTTATTGTGGAGCATGTTTTTTATAAAAGGGATTACAGTATATTTATCATCGGTTTTGTTTTTAGCTATCGGTATTATTACTATTATAGGATGTACTTATCTTTACAACCTTTCCTTTTCTAAAACTAGTATTAGGGAAGCAAAAAATACTAAATATAACATTGGAGTTGTTCTTGGTGCTGCTGTTTGGAGATACAATAAACCAAGTCCGCTTTTTAAGGGACGGATTGAAAAAGCGTTCCAATTTTTTAGAAGTGGGAAGATTAAAAAAATTCAAGTTACCGGTGGAAACGCTCCCGGTGAAATAAGTGAAGCTAGAGCTGCCTACAACTATTTGGTATTTAATCATGGGATAGACAAAAATAGAATTTTGATTGAAGAAAATACTTCTACAACTACGGAACAGGTTAAATTTATTAAAAATCATTTACTGCGAAATAAGAAAGATGAAAAAATTGTTATTATTTCCGACCAATTTCATCTGAGGAGAGTTTTGCAGATTTGTAATTTTTTTAATGTTAATGCAATTGGAATTTCATCGGATTATAATTTAAATTGGAGAGAGTTGTTTTTCTATCGATTAAGAGATAGTATTGGATTATTGTTATTTTGGATGTTTGGAATTTAATTTTTATAGAAAAAGGTTATAAATGGAATATTTTAACTTATTAGAAAATCAAGGGCATGAGCAAGTTATTTTTTGCTCAAATAAAGAAGCCGGATTAAAATCAATAATTGCCGTTCATAATACAACATTAGGACCTGCAATAGGAGGCACCAGAATGTGGCATTACGCTACTACCGATGCCGCTTTAAAAGATGTCTTGCGGCTTTCAAGAGCTATGACGTATAAAGCTGCTGTTGCCGGACTAAACTTAGGCGGCGGACAAGCTGTTATTATAGGCAACTCCGAGACGGATAAAAACGAGCTCCTTTTTAGAACGTTTGGGAAATTCATTGCCGGATTAGGCGGCCGCTATATTACTGCAGAAGATGTAGGTACCGACATGCGTGATATGGAATTTGTACGAATGGAAACAAAACATGTAACCGGTATATCAAAGGCTTTAGGCGGCTCTGGTGATCCTGCTCCGGTTTCTGCTTACGGTGTTTATATCGGTATGAAAGCATGCGCAAAAGAAAAATGGGGAGACGATTCATTAGAGGGGAAAAAGGTCGTCGTTCAAGGTGCCGGACGAGTAGCACGTTATTTATGTGAGCATTTGTCAAATGAAAATGCCGATATTTATGTGACGGATATACGTGAGGATAGAATTAATAGATTGGTTTCTTCCCTAAAGGCAGAAGTGGTTAAACCCGATGAGGTTTACGATATAAAGGGCGATATTTTTGCTCCTTGTGCGTTAGGCGGAATTATTAACGATGATACGATAACGAGATTAAATTATCAAATAGTTGCCGGTGTAGCCAATAACCAATTGGAAAATGAGGAAAAGAACGGGAAAATGTTGTTTGAAAAAGGTATTTTATATGCGCCGGATTATGTTTTAAATGCAGGCGGACTAATTAATGTTGCCAATGAATTGGAAGGTTATAGACAGGACCGAGCGTTAAAACGTGCTGAAAGCATATATGACATAATCACTAAGGTTATAGAGATTTCTAAAAAATTAAATATACCAACTAATAAAGCATCAAACCAATTAGCTGAAGAAAGGCTAAATCGAATTGGTAAAATACGCAATATTTATTCCGGGTTTTAATTTGTTCTCTAAAATATATTTGATATTTATATTAGTAATTGAGATTTAGACACCCATGGCAAAAAAATCAAATAGAAGATTCTTAAGAGAAAAAGCGCTACAAATTTTATATGCTAATGAATTAAACAGCGATAATCTCTCTAAAATAATTGATTATGTTTTAGATTCGTATGAAAAACCGGATAGGGAATTCTGTATTAAATTGGTAAACTCTGTTATACAGAATAAAAATGATTTGGAAAAAATAATTATTAAAAAAATTTCAAATTGGGAAGTAGAAAGAATTGCTTTGATTGATAGACTACTGTTAAGAATTGGAGTTGCCGAAATGTTGTATTTCCCGGATATCCCGCCGAAAGTTTCGATGAATGAAATGATTGAAATTTCAAAGGAATACAGTACTGCAAAAAGCGGTAAGTTTATTAATGGAATTTTAGATGCTATTCTTTCGGAGATTAAAAAGAACGGAAAACTAAATAAATCCGGCAGAGGACTGATTGAACGATCCTTCCCAAAAAAAACCTGATACAAAAAAACAAAATAGATCCCATATTTTTGTTTGGACGCTTTTCGATTTTGCCAACACTTCATATTCTATTGTAGTTGTTACATTTATATTTGCAGTTTATTTTAAAGAAACTATTAGTCTTGGTAAACCAGTCGGCGATTTATATTGGAGTTTAGGAATAAGTATCTCTATGATTATTACTGCAATTCTATCGCCAATTATTGGTGCAATTGCAGACTACTCTGCCGGAAAGAAAAGATTCCTGCTCTTTTTTACACTGCTTTGCATTGTTTCAACATCATTACTCTATTTCCTTTCTGCCGGTGATATTTTATGGGGATTGGTTCTTTTTATACTCGCTAACATCGGGTTTGAAGCCGGTTTGGTTTTTTACGATGCTTATTTACCTGAGTTAACAACAGTAAAAAATTATGGGCGTGTAAGCGGATACGGTTTTGCAATGGGGTATCTCGGTTCTTTGGCAATATTACTTATTGCTTATCCGTTCATAAAACAAAATTTAATACGGGAAACATTTCCTCTCTCGGCTCTGTTCTTTTTGATTTTTGCAGCTCCTCTGTTCCTGGTCCTAAGTGACTCGAGAAAAAAGATTGATAGACCACGTTCTTATATTGCAATAGGATTATATAGAGTAAGTAGTACAATTAAAAACTTAAAGCATTATAAAAATTTGGCAACGTTTTTAATTGCATTTTTTTTCTATATAGAGGGGGTAAATACTGTAATTTTCTTTGCGGGGAATTATGCTAAGTCTACTCTTAATTTTTCAATGAACGAACTAATTGTATTTTTTCTGATTGTTCAAACAACAGCAATTATTGGATCTTTAACTTTTGGTATTATTTCAGATTCTATCGGGCAAAAGAGGTCTCTCGTAATCTCTCTCTTAATTTGGTTGTTTACAATTGTATTCGCTTATTTTACCAGCGACATTAACAGTCCTTTTGTTAAGTCCCTAGCTAAATTTTTCAGCATTTCATCCACCGAAATGATAATGGCTTTGTTTTATGTTGTTGGACTATTGGCGGGAAGTGTAATGGGCGCTACACAATCAACAAGTAGAAGCTTAATGTCGAAACTAACACCGGAAGATAAGAAGACTGAGTTTTTTGGATTTTATTCACTTTTCGGTAAGAGTTCTGCAATAGTCGGACCATTGGTATTCGGACTTGTTAGTTATGCAACAGGAAGTCAGAGAATTGCAATTCTTTCATTGGGATTGTTTTTTATTATAGGGTTAACAATATTAAAAAATGTAGAAGATCCATACATAGAGACAAACGCTAAGATTTCTTAGTTTTCTTAGTTTTCTCTGCCCCTTTCACAAAACTAAGTTTGAATATTAAAAATAATGTTGCAGCAGAGACTGTAAACCATAAAATTCCCCATAAAATTGCCGGTATGTTTGTTAGCTTCTCGAGTATTTGCGTGTCGGTCACTCTATCGGTAAAAGTAATTAAATCGTCTTTTATATCTACTAAAACGTACATACTGCTTATTAACCCGAGTGATCTGATTAAATAAGTATGAATAGTACTGTTAAAATATCTCGGAGATAAATATAGTAAAATAGCATAAACTGCAGATGCAAGAATAGTAATATTGCCTCGCTCAAAATTTGTGATGAATAGGATAAGTAAAAGGGAAATTATTGTGCAAATCCATATGCAAGCTTTTTTATTGTATGAAGCAAAAAATAGGACAGCACCGAATGCCAAACTTCCAAGATAACCGGAAAAAGCTATTATAAATTCGTTTCCACCTGTTGTATACGTTGCACCGCCGAGTCCTTTGCTTATTGTAATATATTCAATGCTACCGCCGGTTAAGAAAGAGGCAAGTGCATGACTCATTTCATGAAAGATTATGACAAATAGTTTTATGGGATAAATTAAAAAAGTATTCCAAAAAACTATGCTAAAAATGGCTATACCCGCTGTTATCAGAAGTTCTTGAATTTGTTTTTTAATATTTGATTTTTTCTTTTTCGGCACAGTTAATTATGTTGAAATTATGAAAACGAAATATAAACCTTAACTCAACAGAATTCACAAAAATTATTAATAATTTTGAATTTATATTATTAAGTAGGTATTTTTGCAAAATAAAAGCGAGCGTAACTCAGTTGGTAGAGTGTCAGCTTCCCAAGCTGAATGTCGCGGGTTCGAATCCCGTCGCTCGCTCATGTTATAAAATAAATGTTGCATCATTATTACTATTAAGTTAAATTTAAAGCTCGGAAATAATGATTTAGGGGCCTTAGCTCAGTTGGTTCAGAGCACCTGCCTTACAAGCAGGGGGTCATAGGTTCGAGTCCTATAGGCCCCACGAATTGAAGCCTTTTAACTAAACAAGTTACTGGGCTTTTTTAGTTTTAAATAATTTTAATAGTTAAAAGTATGAGTGAAATTGCTAGTTAGATTTACAGTAGTTTTACATTCGAAGTGTGATGGTGTAAATTCATTCTTAGTTGAAAATAAAAAAGAGAGACTCCCAAAAAAATAGTAATTTTGGTTTAGACAAAACAAAAAAAACTAAAAGGAGTCTCAAATGCAAAATACGAATAATAGGAACAAAAATCTTGAATGGTTTCAGAATTTAGCAGTAGAAGAACAATTAAACATATTCCAGGATTATGCAGAAATGTTAAAGATCGTAGCGACAAATTTAATGCAAGAAGAGATAGAAAGAAAATGCGGAGCAAGATATAAAAGAGAAAAACCGGAGAATGGCAGATATAGCCGTTGGGGCTATAATCCGGGAAGCGTAAAAATAGGAGATGAAAAGATACCGGTAGAAGTGCCGAGGTACAAGGATAATTATACGAAAAGAGCCGAAAACAATACAATTTATAGTCAATTAAAAGAACAAGAGAGTCCGAGCGAAGAAATGATAAAGAGCGTATTACTGGGCTTAAGTCAGGAAGACTACGGCAAACTAAGCAAGACCCTAACCGAGAGTTTTGGATTGAGCCAATCGAGCATAAGCAGAAAATTTATTGAGAAAAGTACTAAAGAGTTGGAAGCCTATGAAAAGAGAGATTTATCACACTACGATTTTACTGCAATCCTAATAGATGGGAAATACTTATCGAGAGAACAAATAATCATAGCAATGGGAATAACC
>CBEVZC010000176.1:0-5613 GCA_965554225.1 uncultured bacterium
TAATTTTATTATGTAAATAAATTTAAGAAATTCCGTTTCCATCTGAAGCTTTACATCCTAAACGTATAAGTATTTAAATTTTTTAGATTTAAAAATAAATTTATATAAGATAAAGATATAATTTTATTAATAAAAATTGAATTTGCAAGATATTTTTAAAATTGTTTAATTTTTAAATTCTATTCAACTACAATAAATGCATTATTAAAAGAATTCTTAAGTTTCAATTTATTTCTCATTTTTTCTGCTTCAATTCTGTTTGTAAATGAATTTGTTCTAACAACAAATAGTTTTACTTTTTCATTCCAGCTAATATTTAGCGGCAATCCTAATTTAAATTGGTTTGATTGAACAAATCTCTTTGCATTCTGTTCACTTGAGAAAGCCCCAAGCTGTACAGCATATTGAATAGCTGAGGATACAGGTTCTTTTAGAACCGTCAACTTCTCTATGCTATCTTGTACTTCTTGATTTGCCTCTTCTACTACTGTTGATGACGAATAATTTGCAATAGTATCTATTTCAGATATATCATCAAAAACATATACTTTTTGCCAGCCGTTAACCGTATTTGTATTGTTGCCGTTGTTAATAGTTGTTTGTTCAGAAGCTGAGCAAGAGGCTAAAACAATTCCTAATATAAGGGCTAACATAATTTTATTCATAACTAAAAACTTTCTATAAAAACGAACCAAGCTTCTTTTAAAGAAGCTTGGTTTCATATAAACATTTTACAAACAATATGTTTAACTCAATCTACTAATATAAAACATTGTCAAAAACATGACTATCAACTTGAGGGATTCCGTATTTGTTAATTGTAGCCTTTTTCCCTGCTAATGTAATAGTTCCCGGAATAGTAGCTACATGTATTAACGGAATATTTGCTAAAAAGTTAGAATTGATAATATTAATAAATTGGTTAGCAATAATTGCATATCCTTGACTTGTAGGATGAATGCCGTCTAATCCAAACGTTCCACCGTTTACGTATTCTGTAGTATACTTATTTCCATCAACTGAAGTATATCCGCTTGCAGCAACTCCATCAAAAAATGCGTTAATATCAACAAGAGCAAATCCTTTTGTTGTATCTGCAATAGTTTTGATAGTATTATTAAAACTAGCTGTAACAGATTTAACTTCCGCAAGTTCGGCAGGATCAAGAACAAATTGAGTTGGGAAAGGATTTTCGGGAGTTAAACCGAACGGGAATTGCGTGTTTACCGTTGCTGGAGGAGTTATACCATTATCTGTATAATATTTCCCACTTGTATCACCAAGATAGTTAGTTGCATCGCTAGCTGTTAAAGTGACTAATACTTTGTGTGTAAATAAGTCAGTTGGAGTTGCTAGACCAATAAAAGGAGCAACGCTTAGCTGATAGACTAATCCTTTAACTGCCGGGTTAAGTTTTGCTATGTCTTGTAAGGCTAAACCAACGCCGGGTCCGACGGTTGTAAAAAACGGCACTGAGCTGACATCAGGAATATTTGCCACTATGACTTTTGCACCTGTCTGTGCAATTGCTCCGGCTAATTGAGTATAAAGTGCATTAAAAATTGCAGTTGGAGTATGTGGTAAAACACCTCCACTTGTAGCATAACCTAAAATATCATTGTTCCCTATCCAGAGCGTCATAAATGTAGGTTTTAAAGATAATGCTTGCTGCAAGGCCGTCCCTTTTCCTCGTAAAATTAAATCAAAGAATACATTATCCCCGGAAATGCTGGAAGCAGCATCGGTTGCTTGAAGAATGTCAGGTAGTAACGCTCCCGGAATTCCCAAATTGTTGTATGCTTTTGGGTATGTCAATTCTTTAGGGCTTCCTAATTGTGAGTTCATTGTTAATTCAAACGGTTCAATCGATTTCACTTCCATTCGTCCGTCGTGCGATACACCAGGTTCGGACATTATAGGTTGTTCATAATGAACACCAACTTGCTTGGCAATTAAATTGCCGAAGGAATTTAATTGTGAACTCTCGTAAAGCGCACCGTTTTGGTAACCGGCTGTTAAACTATTGCCTACACTTACAAATGTAGTAAAGTTTGCATTTCCGGTGCTGGGAGCTTCAGGTGCAGTTAAATCGCTTCTATCCTCGCAACCCAATAATGCCAGAGCTAAGCTCAAAATAGCTAAAACTAATATTTTATTTATTTTCTTCATTTGATAAGTTCCCTCCTATTAAAAATTATATGAAAAATCTGCAGCAATAAGATGAGCAGATGATGTATAAACACCATTGAAAGGAACAAAACTTCCTTCAATACCACTATAGCTTTCTAAAGAATTAGTAACAGTTCGTTCGTCAAATCTTAAGAACAAGTACGCAAGGTCAATAGAAAGATTATCAGACAAATGGATACCAACACCGGCATTAAAGCCTATTCTATTTGCGTCCGGCAATGTCGGGTCTAATCTCCAATCATCAATAGGATTAACATCATAAAAAATACCGCCTCTAAGTGTTAAAAGATCTGACATTACATACTCAGTTCCCAACCTTGTAATATAACCATCATTGTAATTTCTTTCCGAACTTGATACTAATGGTTTGCCTGTTTCGGAATCAATAAAATCATTAAAAGTTACTTGTAATTTATCGTAACTACTCCAACCTACATACTGAAAATCAGCAGTAATCAAGAAATTTTCGCTGGGTTTAATTGCAATTCCAACAGTTAAGTTATCGGGAGGCGTTAATGGCGCGGATATTTTCCCCGTTGGTAACAAACCTTTAAATTGACTTGGCGCTGTAGCAGTAGCATCGCCGGTAAATTTGAAATTAACTCGGCTTCTGTAAGAAACACCTAATGAAAAGTTATTGGTCGGTTTAAATAACATACCAAATGTCCAACCGGCACCAGTCCCATCTCCAGATAAGTCAACAAGAGCATTTCCATTAAATGGACTCAAGTTTTGATCTCTTGTTATCGTTACATCACCATAAGCAAATGTATAGCCAAATGCTAAAGATAGTTTAGGAGAAACCTCATACGCAGCAACTGCAGTTGCATAAAACGTAGTAATTTTAGTTTCAATTGCCATATATTTACCAACCCAGTCGGAGGGCCATCTTGTTCCTAAACCGTAGGGGTTATATACACCGACACCAATATGAAACTTTTCTGTGAGTTGATGAGTGATGTAAAAATTAATCGGGTTAAAATATTGATTATCTAAATTGTACTCTGCTATTGAAGGGCTAGGACCTCTAAAAGAGGATTTTGGAACTATTAAAGTAGCTCCACCCATAAAATGAGTCCCGGTTAATTGAGTTATACCGGCCGGATTAAAATAAATTGCAGATGGGTCGTTTGCCAGCCCTGCAAAGGCTCCACCTAATGCCATGGCTTTTGCGCCATGCTCATTGATTTGGAAACCGCTTGCAAAAATCATTGAAGATGTAAGCAAAGCAGCCGTTAAAATAGAAAGTATTTTCTTCAAAACATATCCTCCTTGTTTTTTATGAAATGATTTATTTTATTGTTAGTATTTTAACGCCTTTCTCTATTGAAGTACCCTCTTTTGAGTGGATATCTTTTATTATTCCGCTTGAAGTTGCTTTAATTTCATTTTCCATTTTCATAGCTTCAAGTACGGCAACGGTTTCACCTTCGTTTACTTTTTCGCCGAGTTTTTTATTTATTTTTAAAAGTAAACCAGGCATAGGAGCCAGAATTTCTTTAACATTATTATTGTTCTTCTGTTTAATTAAAAACTCGTTTGCTTTTTCTTGAAGTTTTGTCCTCACAATAGTTTTGTATTGGCGACCATTAAGTAAAAAAATATATGTCCCATTTCCCTTTTTAATAAAAGGTATTTTATAAAACCTATAATTTATATTTAATATAATTAAATTTTTTTTAAAATTTACTGTAGGAATTTCATTTATTTTCCCATCAATTAAAATATGATTAGAATTTAATCTTATATTTTTCTTCGAGTTATCAATCGATACAAAATATTCACTCATATTTTAAATCTTCCCACTTATTTTTTCCGTCTGAGTTTATTTTAAGATTAGACAATGAATTATCCTTCTCTTTTAGTAATGTGCCGGCAAATAATATAATTTTATGTTCATCTTTAATTTGTTCAGAAATATCGGTTTCAATTAAAGAAGGAATAAAATTATCTTCTAAAAAGTTAATAGTAAAACTACCATCTATAAATTTAGGTTGGATAAAAATCCAATTAAACAATTCTATGTTAGTTATTACCCCTAAAATTTGGTATTCGTTTAAAACACGTTTCATTCTGCTTATTGCTTCTTTTCTAGTTTGTCCCCATGTAATAATTTTAGATAATAAGGGATCATAATAAATAGGAACTTCAGTTTCTTGAGTTATTCCGGTATCTAAACGCACACCGGGTCCGGTTGGTTGAGAAATATATTCTATCTTTCCCGTCGATGGTGCAAAATTATTGTAAATATCCTCAGCATATATTCTGCATTCCAAAGCATGTCCTCGCTTGGAAATATCAGATTGTTTTAAGGAAAGTTTTTCTCCCGCTGCAATTTTTATTTGTTCTTTAACCAAATCAACCCCCGTCACCAGTTCTGTTACCGGATGTTCAACTTGTAGTCGGGTATTCATTTCCAAGAAATAGAAACTAAAATCACTATCCATTAAGAACTCTATAGTTCCTGCATTATGATAGTTGCAAGCTTTTGCAGCATTTATTGCCGCTGTAGTAATTTTGTCTCTTATTTCTTCATTTATAAAAATCGAAGGAGATTCTTCCAAAACTTTTTGGTGTCTTCTCTGGATTGAACAATCTCTTTCAAATAAATGGACATAATTTCCAAACTTATCGCCTAAAATTTGAACTTCTATATGTTTAGGGTTTTCGATAAACTTTTCAATATAGATATCTGCATTCCCAAAGGCTTTAGCAGCTTCATTTTGCGCTCTTTCCATAGAAGAAATTAATTCGTTTTCTGACGTAACTAATCTCATCCCTTTCCCGCCGCCTCCGGCAGAAGCTTTTAGCATTATCGGTAAACCGATTTCTTTTGCTATCGATAAAGCTTCATCACTAGTTTTTACCGAACTTGTTGTTCCTGGAACTATAGGGACATTGTTATTATACATTAAACTTCGGGCTTCGGTTTTACTACCCATAAGTTTTACAGAATCTGAAGAAGGTCCAATAAAAGTAAGGCCTGCATTTTCAACAAGCTCAATAAACTCGGCATTTTCAGATAAAAAACCATATCCGGGATGAATTGCATCTGCGCCAATATTCTTTGCAATAGCTAATATTTTTGGAATATTAAGATAAGATTCCGATGCTGTGGGAGGACCCAATAAATATGCTTCATCAGCAAGGGTTACATGTAACGCCTCGGAATCAGCTTCTGAGTAGACTGCAGCTGAAGTTATACCCATTTCTTTACATGCTGCAATAACTCGTACGGCTATTTCGCCTCTGTTAGCAATAAGAATTTTATTAAACATTTTATAAGAATATAAGTAGAATTTGAATTCTTACTCTTAATTTATGAAAGATGAATGATTATTCAAAATTTATGAGATGATTGTTTTATGTCGCAGATTCAACCCCCAAGTGCGACAAAGTTAAGGAAAATTATTGAAGAATAAA
>CBEVZC010000177.1:0-5531 GCA_965554225.1 uncultured bacterium
GAGTAATGGTTTCAAGTTTAAACCCTGATTGGAGCTTAACAATTTACAATGCTTCATCATCTCATTATACATTAACAATAATGAGTTGGGTAGCTTTAATTTTTGTACCATTTGTTTTAGCTTATCAAGCTTGGAGTTATTGGGTTTTTAGAAAAAGGATTACAGATAAATCGGATTTAGAATATTAATTATTAAGCTTTATCCTTCTTTTTGCTTTACTTTTTAATATGTTTATATGTGTCCCAATTTTAATTTGGGACACATATTTATCATTCCTTTACTTTATTTTGTTAGAAAGTTTTATCGATGCATATAGATAAACGATTATTAAAAATAACCGCTAATATTAAAGTAAGTGCAGTATTAACTATTTTCTTCGGGTTATTGACAGGTATTTTTACTATTGGTCAAGCTTATTATTTAAGCTATACAATTAACAAAGTATTTTTAGAACACTCCCTATTATCCTCCGTGTTTTACTTAATTATCATAATATTAACTATAAGCATTTTAAAAGCAGTTTCAAACTGGAATCAAAATTTCTTTGCTAACCGTGTAGCCGGTTACGCTAAAAATATTTTGCGCAAAAATATTCTAAACCATTTATTTAGTTTGGGGCCCAACTATACTAAATCCGAAAGGACCGGTGAAATTTCCAATACAATTACAAATGGAGTTGAAAAATTAGATGCATATTTTAGTCAGTTTCTACCGCAGCTGTTTTTATCGGCTTTAATTCCAATTATAATCTTATTCTTTATATTCCCAATTGATTTCCTTACCGGAATTGTTTTCATTGTAACAGCTCCATTAATACCAATATTTATGATTTTAATCGGATCAATTGCAGAGTCGCTAAACAAAAAGCAGTGGAAACTATTAAGTAGAATGAGCGCATATTTTCTGGATGTTATTCAAGGATTAACAACATTAAAAATATTCGGACGCAGTAAAGACCAGATTGATAAAATTTCTAAAATTAGTAACGCTTACAGAACCTCTACAATGAAAGTTCTGAGAGTTGCTTTCCTTTCGGCATTGGTATTGGAACTTCTCTCTACGATTAGTATTGCAATTGTTGCAGTTGAAATTGGACTGCGACTGATGAACGGTAATTTAGAATTTCAACCCGCTCTTTTTATTTTAATTTTAGCCCCAGAATTTTATTTGCCTATTAGACAATTAGGCACAAGATATCATGCTGGAATGGAAGGGATGGCAGCAGCTAAAAGTATCTTCAGAATATTGGAAACACCTTTACCTGAAAATAAAATAATGGAAACCGGCGCATTGAATTTCCTCAAAGATACAATAAAATTTTCGGATGTTTATTATTCATATAACAACGGTGAACGTAAAGCATTACAAGGACTCTCCTTTTCCATTGAACCGGGAAAAGTAACTGCTCTTATTGGCGAAAGCGGAAGCGGAAAAACTACGGTTATCAATTTGCTTCTTAGGTTTTTTGAACAGGAACACGGTAAAATTACTATAAATAATAAGAATATAAACAAAATCGATATTGATAAATGGCGCGAGCAGATTGCTTGGGTTTCTCAAAACCCTTATTTATTCCATAAAACAATTAGAGAAAATATTTTACTTGCAAAACCCGATGCAAACGAAGATGACTTAATACAGGCAGCGCAATCTGCAAATATTTATGATTTTATTAAATCATTGCCTCAAGGGTTTGAAACTTTAGTCGGAGAGAGGGGAACTTTAATTAGCGGCGGAGAAGCACAAAGAATTGCACTGGCAAGAGCATTTTTGAAAAACGCTCCCCTTCTAATAATGGATGAACCGACAGCTAATTTAGATCCGCAAACTGAAGCGGAAATGATTTCTTCGCTTAAAGAATTAATTGTGGGGAGAACAGTTTTAATTATTGCTCACAGGTTAAATACTATCAAAGAAGCCGATAAAATAATTGTTTTTTCAAATGGGAAAATAGTTGAACAAGGAAATCATAAAGAACTGTATGCAGCCAACGGCGCTTACAAAAATCTGCTAAGATACTATGAAGGGAAAACAAAATGAGAAATCCCTTTTTTAGACTACTGAAAATAGCCCTTGATTATAAATGGTGGATGATACTTGCTTCTCTTATTGGATTTTTCACAATCGGCAGCAGTGTTGGACTTATGATGACCTCGGCTTATATAATTGCCAAAGCCGCTTTACATCCTTCCATTGCTGAATTACAAGTAGCAATTGTAGGCGTTAGATTTTTCGGTATTTCAAGAGGCATTTTCCGTTATGCGGAGCGTTATATTTCCCATGAAGTTACCTTTAAGCTTTTGGCAAAATTCAGAGTCTGGTTTTTTAAATCGATTGAACCGCTTGTACCATCAAGAGTATCAAAATATAAAAGCGGTGATTTATTAACCAGGTCCGTAGCGGATGTAGAAAATTTGGAACATATTTTTGTGCGAGTTATTTCCCCTCCGATTGTTGCTTTATTTATTCTAATTCTTATGTGGTTTTTATTCGGTATTTTCAGTTTTTCATTTTCACTAATTATTTTGTTCTTTTTCATTTTAGGAGGTATCGGAGTTCCGCTTCTTACTCATTTTCTTTCAAAAAATATCGGTACAAAATTAGTTAAGCTCAACACCGAGTTAAATGAAATTGCAATTGATTGTACTCAGGGAATTTCCGAACTACTTGTATTTGGTCAATATAAAAAATGGCAAAACGAATATAATACTCTAAATTCCGACTATATTAACCTGCAGAAAAAAATGGCCTCTATAAGCGGTCTGCATGAATCTTTAATCGGATTAACAATGAATCTTGCAGTGATAGCTATTTTATATGTAGCAATACCGTTTGTTAATAACGGAATAATGGATGGAGTTTATTTATCGGTTCTGGTAATAGGAACTATGGCTGCATTCGAAGCAGTTTTGCCTTTACCTACTGCAGTTCAATTTCTGGAACAAAGTTTAAAATCTGCAGGCAGATTATTTGAAATTACCGATGAAAAACCGAAAATACAGAATGATAATCTACAGAATCTAAATGTTAACGATTATTCAATCAGGATAAACGACCTTCACTTCGGCTATAATCCTTCTGCACCTATTTATAAAGGTTTAACTTTTGATATCCCGGAGAAGAACTTTGTAGCACTCGTGGGAGCAAGCGGAGCAGGCAAATCTACTCTTATAAATTTATTACTCAGATTTTGGAATTATAATTCGGGAAAAATCTTTTTGGGGAATAATGAAATAACCGGTTTTAATCAAGAGCAAATTAGCAAATATTTTGCTGCTGTTCCGCAGGATACTTATCTATTCAACTTACCAATAGAAGAAAATATAAAACTTGCAGACCCGTCGGCAAGCGAGCAAAGAGTAATTGAAGCTGCAAAAATGGCAGATCTAGATTACTTCATTAACTCCTTACCCAATAAATACCAAGAATGGGTTGGTGAGCAGGGATTGAAAATGAGTGGCGGAGAACGCCAAAGAGTAGCAATTGCCCGTGCAATATTAAAAGATGCTCCCATTATGATTTTTGACGAACCGACTTCGGATTTGGACGCTTTGACAGAGCGTAAAATACTTAATACAATTTATAAATTATCCGAAGATAAAACCGTTCTTTTAATAACCCATCGGTTGGTTGGCTTAGATAAAGCGGATAAAATTCTTGTTATGCATAATGGTCAAATTATTGAAGAAGGTAAACACGCAGACCTAGTTAGAAAGAAGGGATATTATTTCCATATGCTGAATTATCAAAATTTAATATTGAATGAATAGTATACTCGTAATAGTTTTGTCAATAAATTATTTCATATTTCGACATGAAATTTTTATAAAGTAATTAATACAACTAATTGTATATTTACAATCGATTTTGAGAAAGATAGTTTTTAATGAATAGATTTGCTCCACTTTTTATTATTACCGCCGCAATTCTCTGGGGAGTTGACGGGATAGTGCTTAGACCTGATCTCTATACTCTTCCGGTTGCACTGGTTGTATTCATAGAAAGCACTATTGTTACTGTTTATCTGTCCCCTCTGCTTTTTAAGAACATTACGATCATAAAATCATTACACAAAAATGATTGGCTGGCATTTATAGGAGTAGCAATATTCGGCGGTGCAATTGGAATAATGTCAATTACCAAAGCTCTTTTTTATGTCAATTACGTAAATCTTTCAATTGTTATTTTAATTCAGAAATTACAACCCGTTTTCGCTCTCTCTTTAGCAGCTATTATACTTAAGGAAAGACTTCCGAGTAAATTTTTCCTCTGGGCATTTTTAGCAATTTTCGGCGCTTATATAATGACATTTGGAATTCATTTACCTAAACTTGATACCGGTGATAAAACTCTAATTGCAGCAATGTATGCATTATTTGCTGCATTCAGTTTTGGAATTTCGACTGTACTAAGCAAACGGGCATTAAAGAATGTAAGTTTTGAATTAGGCACATATCTACGATACGGATTTTCAAGTATAATAATGTTAATCTTAGTATTGTCTTTTTCACAATTTAATTCTGTTCCTGATATTTCCGGCACACAATGGTTAATCTTCTTACTAATTGCTTTTTCAACCGGCGGACCTGCAATATTTCTTTATTATTACGGATTAAAAAACGTAACAGCTTCCTCATCAACTATATTAGAACTTGCATTCCCTTTGACTGCAATTATTTTAGAGTATCTCATTCATGGTAAAATGCTGGATATAATTCAGTGGATGGGTGTAATTTTATTAATATTCAGTATAACAAAAGTTTCCGGCTTTCGGATTGATTCTACTTAGTTGTAAGGGAGGAATATTTTCCTCCCTTATTTAAAACTTCTATAAAAAACCAACTCATAAACCGAGAGAATTATCATGAGAAATATAGTGGAATACATCAGAATTGCGGATAGGATTGTTAAGTAAACAAAATCCGGATGGATAAATCTTATTCCCCAAATTGATCCGAATGTGATTAAAATTGAAATTAACGGTTCTATTATTAAAAAACTTTTCCAAAATCCATTAATAACAGAAGAGAAATAAAAAATTAAACTAATACTAAAAAATATAAGACCCAAACCAAATATATGATTGTGAGTTGTCATTAACAATTCCGAAACCGGTTTAGGATATTTATCTGGGATGTTAACTTCATCTCCAGTATTATCTTGCAACGATCCTTTAAAGTGTTCAACAGTATCATTTGCAGAAAATTTGGTGTTTTGGGATAAATAAATTAGGCCGACCGATAATCCACAACTAATTATTATTAAATAAGTTAGTAGTAGATATCTAAAGTCCTTATTTAATTGGTAAAGGTAAGTATTCATTTTATCAATAATAACTCATTATAAAGTAGAGTAAGTTTAAATATCGCGCGCGAAATTGAATTCACGGAAATAGTTGCTCCGGAGATGCCATCCACTTCTCTTCCCGGAATAAAATTGGATTTAAAATCTTTACCGATAAATTGTTTATTCCATAATGGATTAGCAATTTCTCCCCCATATTGTTCACGGTATTTTATAATTTCACTCTT
>CBEVZC010000178.1:0-5479 GCA_965554225.1 uncultured bacterium
ATTATTTTAATTAAAATTATTAAATATTAAATTCTTTAATAATTTTATCAATTTCATTTTTTGATAATTTATTTTTATCCGCTTTTCCGGTAATATTTTTTTGGTTGTATGTCTTATTTATACCAAATGGATTTATATTAGAGTTACCCGCTCTTGATCTTAACCGTTCTTCAATTATTTCCGTATAACTTAAGTGGTTTTCAGTATATGAAACCGGATTATTTGCAGCATTGTTTTCATTAAACTTGAATTGATTCTTTTCCGGTTTAATTCCATAAGTTTTTTCGGCAATAGAAAATAATTTATTAACATTTCCATCCGATAAATAAGTTACTCCGCCCAGCATATTAGCAATAAATAGTGTCTTAGCAGTATGCTCAAGCTTTTCCATTTTATAGTAAGCTTCTTTTAACGAAGTGCCGAAAGTAACGGCTCCATGGTTCTGCATCAATAGCGCCCAGGCATAGCCGATATGCGGTTCCATAGATATTGTCAGTTCATCGGTTGAAGGAGTTCCATATTTACACAACGGAACTTTACCAATGGTTAAAATTACTTCGGGGAAAATGGGTTTTGTTAAATCTTTGCCGGCTGTTGCAAATGCTGTGGAATAAATCGGATGACCATGTACAACCGCATTAATTTCTTTTCTTTTATCATATGCAAGTAAATGAATTTTAGCTTCTGTTGTAATTTTCCCTTTTCCTTCCAATAAGTTTCCATTATAATCGATAACCAATAAATCGTTTTCTTCCAATTCACCTTTGTTTTTTGCCGAAGGTGTAATTAATATTCTTCCGGAATCTAACCGTAAAGAAACATTTCCGTCGGTTGCAGATACAAATCCTTTCTCATATACTTTATGGCAAATTTCAATAAACTCGCTTCTTATTGACATTGTTTCTCCAACTCTTCCATCAGTTTCAGATTAATAAAACCGTCAAAACCCGTAACAAGAGGTTTTTGATTTTTAAGGTAAGATCTCTGAATTGATTTTAATAAGTACAATTGCTTATTTGCCCTTTTCCTAAAGGCTTTCCTGGCTTCGCCTTCCAAATCAATAATTAATTTACTTGGTATTTGTTTTTTACCAATTAAATTCTCAATACTTATAGAACCTTTATAGCCGGTTATTTCAATTCTATTGAATGCTCTTTTAGAATTAAATGAAACATTAAACAATCCGAATCCGCTCTTTTCATATTTTATTACAGCTACCGCAGTATCATCTACTTCGCTTGTATAAATAACATTATCCACAAAACCTTTAATTTCAAAAATCTCACCGCCAAAAAATCTTAGTAAATCAATCATGTGCGTACCAAGATCTCTTAGCGCACCGCCGCCGCTTAATTCTTTGTTAAACCTAAAATTATCATTAGGTGAAAAATCAATATTAAAATTTGCAGATATGGAAATTATCCTTCCCAGCATTTGTTTTTCAATAATTTCTTTAGCCTTTACAACCAGGGGATGAAACCTGTGCACATAATTAACAGATAAAAACACATTGTTTTCATTACAAATACTTACCATTTCTTCAGCCTGAGCAGAAGTTAGAGCCAACGGTTTTTCACAAAGAATATTTTTACCGGCTTTTGCAGCTTTAATTACTTGTTCGTAATGATCTGAATTTACACTTGAAATATATAACACATTAAAATCGCTTTTTAAAAATTCATCGAAATTATCAGATGCTTCTTCAGCTAAAAAATGATTGCTTATAAAATTTGCACGTTCCAAATCATGACTAAATACAGATACTAATTTACTTCTTTTGAGCTGCTGAAAAGTAGGGAGAAAAGTATTTTCCAAGAAATGCCCGCACCCGGCAACACCCCACCTCAGTTTTTTAATTCGCTTAGGAATTCTTATTTTCTTACCTTCAGGTAACTTCATTATAACTTCAATTTATTCATTACTAAATTTATCGGTTTTGTATTCTGCATAACATAGAAATGAATTGCAGGAACATTATGTTCAAGTAAATCTTGAACTTGTTTAAGAGTCCATTCGGCGCTTATTTCCGGAATATGTTCGGGTTTAGCATTTCCAACCTCTTCGGCAAGTTCATTAGGAATATCAATATAAAAACTTTTAGGGAGGTTAACCAATTGATTCTTTGAGGTTAAAATTTTTAGTCCAGGAATAATGGGTACTTCAATTCCATTTTCGCGGCAGAGCTTTACATAATCATAATATTTTTGATTGTCATAAAACATTTGTGTTACAATATAATCCGCACCGGCTTTAATTTTTTCTTTCGTATACTTTATATCCATCAGGACATTAGGAGATTCAAAATGTTTTTCCGGATAACCGCCGACACCTATACAGAAGCTCATCCTATCGGCATCAAGCAACGTATCTTCCAAATATTTCCCTTCATTTAAATCCGATATCTGTTTAACTAAATCAACTGCATAAATATTTGCAGACCGGTTATATTTAATAGGTTTTTCAAAACCGCTGTCATCGCCTCTAACAGCAAGGACATTATCAATTCCCAAATAATGAAGTTCTATAATAAAATCTTCGGTTTCCTCTTTTGTAAATCCCTTACATATTACGTGCGGGACCGCATCAACATTATATTTGTTTTGTATTAAAGCGCAAATACCCAATGTGCCGGGACGTTTACGTTTAACCTTCATTTTATAATCCCCTTCGCTCGTCTCTTCATAAATCACTTCCGCTGCGTGACTCGTAATATCAATGAACGGAGGATTATACTTAATTAAATCATCCAGCGCAGCCATTAACTGTTTAAAATTTCCGCCTCTTTTGGGCGGAATTATTTCAAAGCTTATAAGCGTTTCGCTCGCATTATCTAAGTGTTCAATTATTTTCATAACTCATCATTTTTGTCAAGTCTAATTTACTACTTTTTTTGTTTTATGTTTCAATGAAAAATACATCATCAATCAGTTACTTATCAAATAAAGTAAGTTTATTCTGGAATTAGTCTCATTAGATCAAAAGCATGTTTTAAAGAATCGGATAAATAGATATTTTCCTTAATATATCTACCGTTAAGCCACATTTGGGTCATATCTTTATAATGATCACTCATAATATTTCCGGATTGACCTGTAGTTAAAATGAAATTAAATTCATCCGGTTTTGCGAAATCATAAATATATCTCATTGAAGGACCAAGTTTGTTTTCAAAAGGTTTCGTAAAAGAGTATTCCGTATTAAATATTGTTGTTCCGTCTCCTCCAATATCAAACGGACCAATATCTACCAGTTTATCAACCATTGAAGATACACCGTGAAATAGATGTTTAAATATTACTTTATGGATTTTTCTCCATTGCCAGTGTGTAATATCTTTGCCAAACCTGTTTTCCAATTCATTTACTGCATCTTCCAAACTTTTTCTAATAATATCATCTCGGTTTTCAACTTTTTCCGTATTGATATTATCGAACCAAACGGAATTATTTCCTTTTAACAATTCCGGTATATTTCTATAAGGAACATTCGCAACAAAAACATATTCCATTAAAAGGTTCTTTCCCATCTCATCTTCATAAATGTTGTAAATTAATTTTTGCAGGAACATAGTATAAATTGTAGGGACTTGGCTGTACTTGTCCATAATAAAATCCCAATTCCGGAACAGACCAAGAGCGGTATTAACATTAGGGTTTTTAGATTTTACTTGATTAAAAGCACCAAGAATATATTTAGTAATATTCTTTGCATAAAAGGAATAAAAATCCATTTGAAACTTTTTGAAATCTTCAACGGAGAATTTAGGTTTTGATTTAAGCAACTCAGTAATTCTTTTAATTCTTGAAGAAGGTTCCCAAATATTGGAAATTTGATACTTAAAATTTTTAATTGTTTTATTATTTGCAGATGCAATAAAATTTTGTTTAGGATTGAAAAGTTTAGGAATTTTTTTATACGGGACAAACCCTTTCCAGTCGTATTTGGCTGAAGTACCGTCGTAAACAAGCGAAGGAGCATTCAACGGACGTATTGGTAAACGTGTACCGCATATATATCCTATATTATCTTTATCATCGGCGTAAACAAAATTCTGACCCGGAACGGTAAAATACTTAACGCCGTTTTTGAATTCCTTCCAATTCTTACTAGTACTAATTAAATAAAAAGAATAAAGCTCATCACTCGGTTCTAAAGCCGTCCAGCGCATACTTAAATCAGCATTATTCTGCTGCTTGTTGGGAAAAAGAACTTTATAAGGATGAATACCGGAAATTATAGGTCCCCGGTGTGTACTCCTAATACTAATAATAACATCCGTTGAATCTTTTACTTTTATAGTATCATGTATTATAGATAACGGTCGCCATTCATTATTAAAAAAATAATTCTGTCTGAGGCTATCCAATTTTTCCGCATAAAAATCACAATCATCCGTCATAACGTTTGTAAGAACCCACGAAATATTTTTATTTTTCCCAATAACCACCCCGGGAATTCCGGGAAGTGTAAAGCCCTGAACGTTTAAATCTTTACTATGAATATCTACAACAACCCATTTGCCCGGCGCTTGGAAAGCAAGATGCGGATCGTTAGCAATTATAGGTTTCCCGGACTCGGTTAGTTTTCCGTTTACCACCCAGTTATTCGAACCGATATGTGTTCCTTCAAAACCCATAAACTTTCTAAAATCCCTATCAACCTTTATCAGATCAAGAGAAACCGATGCAAGGGATTTAGTCTCGGGTGGAATGATAGTAGGAGCATTTTCGTCGTAAGAAGGCATAATATCTTTTACTTTCTCAATGCCTAGTTTTTGGATAAGATGTGTAAATGAAATATCCGTCCACCAGCTTATATTCAGCTCGAACGCCATTAATTTTACCATCAATAAACTATGGATAGGCGTCCATGGTTCAGGATCATATCCTAAGACTGAAAACTCAATTGGGAAATGTTTATCCGGATTATTTATATAAGCGTTTACACCGTCTGAATATGCTTTAAGAATATCTTTAGTTTCCTGATGCAATTTCCCGTAGTTCATTTTAACATTTCTAAGCAAACCGATAGTACGAAACATTTTATCAAAAGGAAGAGTTTTAGGACCAATAATTTCACTTAACCGTCCTTCGCCTGCTCTCCGGGAAATATCCATTTGAAACAGCCGTTCTTGTGCATGTATATATCCCATAGCAAAATATGCATCGTGTTTATCCTTTGCTTCTATATAAGGTACTGCATATTTATCTCGATATACTTGAACTTCCGAAGTTAAACCGTCTACTTTAGTTTCCCCGTTATACTCCGGCAAAGTCTGTTTCATAAAATAGTAGGAAAGCAATACTGCAAAAACAATTAGAAAGACAATAACACTTGAAACACCTATTGTAATTTTAAGCCATTTTTTCATTTCATTTTTATAATTAGTTTAACATTATATAATAATAATTAAAAGATTAAAAAATAATAAATTCGAGAATACCGGCAATTGAAAATCCATATTTTACATTAGAAAAGC
>CBEVZC010000179.1:0-5441 GCA_965554225.1 uncultured bacterium
ATACGTCTTAACCGAATTGGTGACGCTTTAGTTACAACTCCTCTTATTTCTTATCTCAAAAATAATCTGAATTGTGAAATCACCGTTTTAGCGGATAGAAAAAACCATTTTATTTTTAAAAAATCTTTGGGAGCAGATAAAGTTATAATATTTAGGAAAGGGATTGTTTCGTTTTTCAAATTAATAAAAGAAATTAATTCCCTACATTTTGATATAATAGTTGATGCACATGATGATGTTTCAACTACGTGTACTTATTTGGTGGCATTTTCTGAAGCAAAATACAAGGTTGGATTGCTCAAAGATAATTCAAAAATATTTACTCATACTATTGAGCGGGCCAATCCGGCTAAGGTACATATTGTTCTCCGAATTATGAATTTAGTAAAATTGTTAGGGTTGGATTTCAATCCTGAAAAAATTAACATAACTTATCATGCATCAAAAGAATCCGAAATTTTTGTTGAAAAATTCTTGACTGAAAAATTTCAAAATAAAAAATTTATTGTTGGAATCAATATTTCGGCTGGAAGTGAAGCACGTTTTTGGGGAAAAGACCGGTTTAAAAAACTTATTAAATTTTTCGAATCTTATGATGTTAACATACTTCTTCTCTCTTCGGGATCTGATCTCGATAAAATTAAAGATTTAAAAGATAGTAGATTAATAAACTTTTATTCAAATGATTTTGATAAATTTACAGCAATTATTGCAAAATTGGATTTGTTAATAACACCCGATACATCGGTTGTGCATTTAGCTTCGGCATATAAAGTTCCTGTTTTCGGATTGTATGTCAAATATAATACCGAAGATATGATTTGGAGTCCATTCAAATCCGAATTTGATTGTGTTATTACTGAAGAACCAACTTTAATTAATATGAATTATGAAACTGTAATAAATAAACTTAAACCATTTTTCGAGAGACTTTCAAATGCCAAACGAAATTCCTGATTGTAAAAGATTTTCCGGATACAAACCTTGTTTTCCGGACCACAATTGCTGGACAGACGGCTGCAAAGATCCACTACCATTTGGAACAAAAATTTTAATTATCAATTTAGATGCAATGGGTGATGTTTTAATGACTACGGCTCAGTTGCCTACGTTAAAGAAAGTATACCCGGAATCTACAATTTACTGGGTTACATTAAAAATAGCTGCTCCCCTTTTAGATAATAACCCTTACATTGATAAGGTTTTTATATATAATTCCGAGTCTATTTCTATCCTAAATCAATTGTTTTTTGATTTTGTAATAAATGTTGATAAATCAATCAGCTCAGGGACTCTCGCTATGAGCGTAAATGCTAAAAAACGTTTAGGTTTCGGAATAAACGAGAATGGTCAAATTTTTCCTTTTAATATTGGTGCGGAATATAATTATTTACTGGGGATGGATGATCATCTTAAATTCAAAGTAAATAAAAGAGTAGGACAAGATTATCTCGCAGAAACTTTTGAACTTCCTTATGTACGAAACGATTATGTATTTAATTTTTCCGAAGAAGAAATTAGTTTTACGGAACACTATAAAAAAGTAAACGGGATTACTTCTAATGACAAAATAATCGGATTTAATACCGGGTGTTCAAATTTATATCCAAACAAAAAAATGACAATTGATCAGCATGTTTTTCTAATTGAAAATTTTCTTAAAAACGGTCATTTTAAAATTATGCTTTTAGGCGGACCGGAAGATACAGAAAGAAACGAAATTATTTACAGTAGATTTGAAGATAAAATAATAAATACTCCTACAACTTTAGGAGTTAGAAAAGGCGCCTGTTTCGAAAGTATTCCTCAAGTAATTATCACCGGTGATTCTTTTGGAATGCATTTGGCAATCGCGCTGAAAAAATATGTGATCGCATGGTTCGGTTTAAGCTGCTGGCAGGAAATTGATTTGTATGATAGAGGCATAAAACTTTTCCCGGAAAATCTTGATTGCGCTCCCTGTTGGAAAAAAGTTTGTCCATACAACTTGGAATGCATTGAGCAAATTGATCTTAAGCGAATTGAGAAAGAGACAGTAAATTATTTCAGTAATTTAATTGAAAAGTAGCTCTATAAATATAGTAATATTTTTTTAGAGTGCTATTAAGTATTTTCTCTTATTTATTTTATTACTTGTATTTATCAATTTTACTTAAACCGGTATATTAAACAATTATCATTTACTTTACTATTTCATTCAACAATTCTCATGTATTTGTAATACCAGTTTGATTTATGTAAAAACCCAACTTTTGGGAAAAGTTGAGTTTTTTTAATAAGGGCCAGTCAGGTATGACTTCGTCAATTGGAATGACACATCCTTTTTACTGTAATATTTTATTTTAATCAGAATTTCATCTTTATTAGTATCTTTGCTAATACAAATTAATTCTTTACTGCACTTAATATGAAAAATATCTTACGAGAAAAAAAAAATACGCTAAACCGCATTTTAATTTTAGATGGTGCAATTGGAAGTTTGCTTCTTTCCAAAGGTGTAAAACCCGATAAATATTTATGGAGTTCAATTGCAAATTTAACAGAACCGGATATAGTAAAGGAGAATCATCTGGATTACATAAAAGCCGGCGCTGATATAATTACTACAAATACTTTCCGTACCAATCCTTCTGCAATTAAATTAAGCAAATATGATATAAATTATGAGGATTTTATCGAGAAAAGCGTTCATCTTGCAAGTAACTTAAAACAAGAATTTGATATATTGGTTGCGGGATCCAATGCTCCGGCTGAGGATTGTTACCAAGTAGAAAGAACACTTGCTTACCGGGATATCGAATATAATCATAAAAAACATATAGACTTGCTTTATGAAAGCGGATGTGATATTATTTTAAACGAGACCCAAAGCCATTTAGATGAAATCGAGATTATTTCTAAATTCTGTTCGGATAATGAAATTCCTTTTATCCTTAGTTTCTATTTCGATCACAATCTCAACTTACTTAGCGGAGAACCTTTGTTTGACGCCGTGGAATTAGTTTTAGACTTTTCTCCCGCTGCCGTTAGTTTTAACTGTGTTCCGCCAAAAGATTTTGAAACTTTTATTAAAAGTTATTCGCTTCATTTTGAATGGGGATTCTACTTAAATTGTGGGAAAGGTGAACCGACGGATGAAGCAATAACATGCTCTTTAAGTCCGGACGAATATTTAAAAGACCTAAAAAAATGGCTGCCGAAGGATCCTTTGTTTGTTGGAGCATGCTGTGGTTCAAATCCAAATCACATAAAAGTAATTAAGGAATATTTAGATGGAAAGATTGATAATTAAAGCTCCGGCTAAGATAAATCTCGGACTAAATATAATTTCCAAAAGAAACGACAGATTTCATAATCTCGAAACAATTTTCTATCCAATTGAAAATTTGTTTGACATTTTAACGTTTGAAAAAGCTTCGGAGTCTTCGTTTTCAAGCAATACCGAACTCCCTATAATTTCAGACGGAAATTTAATAATAAAAGCTAAAGAAAAAATCGAGGAACTTACCGGGAAAGAGCTGAGAACAAAAATTAAGCTGGATAAAGTTATTCCGATTGGCGCCGGCCTTGGAGGCGGCAGTTCCGATGCTGCTAAAACTCTAATTGCATTAAACGAATTATTTGAACTGAAAATTAAACCCCAAAGAATTCGTTCTTTGGCTCTTGAACTTGGCTCCGATGTTCCGTTTTTTCTCAATCCGGTACCTTCCTTTGCAGAATCACGCGGAGAATTGTTGTTGCCGTTAAAATTCAATATCGACTTTCCTATTTTACTTGTAAACCCCGATATTCATATTTCCACAAAAGAAGCTTTTGAAAATATTACTCCGATAAATGAACATATAAACTATTTAGAAATTTCCGCATTTTCTAAACGAAAATTATTCAAATTAAGTTCAATGCTGAAAAACGATTTTGAAGAATATATTTTTCCAAAATACCCGCAAATAAGGGAGATCAAAACTCAATTGCAAGAAATGGGAGCATTTTTTTCATTGCTGTCCGGGACCGGTTCGACTGTCTACGGAATCTTCGAAAAGTTAACCGATGCTGAAAAAGCGGAAGATTATTTTAGCGATAAGTATTTTACATTCCTTCAAGAAAATTAAGTTTATTGTTGCTAAACATAAATTAAATTATGATAAATCATTTCTGGTTTTACTAATTTTATTCTAACTTTTACCAAAGTAGCGGAATGGTTAATATAAGGTTTAGAGAGATTTTAGTATTCTTAGTGCTTTTTCTTTTGTCATTTCAGAATAAACACGGTCGTTGATTGTCATAACAGGTCCTAAATGGCACATTCCCAAGCATCCCGTAAATTTGAACAAAAACTTGCCGTTTTTAGTTGGTTCTCCAAATTTTACTTTAAATTCTTTTTTTACTGCATCGGTTATCTCGTTTTTAACAACCTCACTGCAACTGCGAGCATTACAAAACATAACAATATTTTTAGCTTCAGGTTTATTTCTTAAAAATTTGTTAAAAGAAATAACCTCATTCAACTCATACGGATTTATATTTAATAGTCTTGTAATTTCCTGCTTGGCAAATTCGGGAATTGTATTGTGATTCTTATGATATTCTTTCAGAATCGAGAGTAATGAAGACCGTTCACGTCCGTGTTTTTTTATTAGCTCCGACACCTCGTTCGATATTTTTACTTTTTCAGAAAACAGCATTTCTATTACCATATTTTTATTTTCAAATCGGACAATTAGTATGCCATTTACTTTTAATTCAATCCTTAATTTTTAGGAAAAATTCTTCACTAAAAAGATTCTAATGTTCTTTTTTTCCAATCATTAGGAATTGTTGTTTGTTAAATTCTAAAAAATAAAAATACAATTTTTGCTTTTACTAATATGGACCATCATAAAATTATAATCCATTCAAATCTTATATGCATTTTGTATATTTTGTTTAAGAAATTCAGCAATTTATATAATAGAAAAATTATCTCCGGATATGCTTGATCAGAATAACAAACTCAAAATAAAAGCGATTTACATTTCACTGGCTGTCAGTGTTCTAATACTAATAATAAAAGTCGGGGCTTATTTTCTAACCGGTTCAAGTGCAATCTTCGCAGATGCTTTAGAATCTGTCGTACATATTATCGCTACAACAATGGCGGTCTACAGCATAATACTTAGCACAAAACCACCCGATGAAACACATTTGTATGGTCATGGCAACATAGAATACTTTTCTGCCGGTTTTGAAGGACTTTTTATTATAATTGCAGCAATTGCTATTATATATACTTCAATTGATCATATCATCTCCGGGACTTACATTGAACAGCTTGATTACGGTACTTTTTTAATTGGAGCTGCAGGGTTAATTAATGTTATACTTGGGAATTATTTAGTCCGTAAAGGAAAGACCACAAACTCCATTGCGTTAGTTGCAGACGGGAAACATGTATTAACTGATTC
>CBEVZC010000180.1:0-5409 GCA_965554225.1 uncultured bacterium
CAAACTATTTGGATAACATTTACTGGAAATCATTTTGGTATGGCGCTGCGGGAATGGTAGCTCTTTCAAGAATTTATCATAATAAACATTGGGCTTCCGATATATTTTTAGGTGCCACAGTTGGCTATTTTATTGGAAAATTTGTTGTTGATTTCAATAAAGGAAAAGATTCTCAAATTTCAAATTTAAATATTGCGCCATATTTTTCCTTTGATAAAGTTGGTTTTCAGATCAGATTTTAATTCTCTATCTATTATATCCTCTACAAATTTCCTCCAAAATTCATTTCTATTTTTCTATTGTCAATAAAATATTTTACAAAGTAAAACGGAGGAATCCAATGAAAAAGTTATTAGTAATTGTACTAGCGTTGCTAGTAGGAACTGTATACGCACAAGAATCAAAAGTACCGGCACAAGTAAAAGCAAAATTCAATGCGCTTTACCCGCATGCAGAAAAAGTTAAATGGGACGTAGAAAAACCAAATTACGAAGTTAATTTTGAAGCCGATGATACGGAAACCTCACTGCTTTTCGATGCAAAAGGGAAAATTGTTGAAGTAGAAACAGCATTGGAAGAAGACGACATGCCGAAAGTAATTGAAAAAAGTGTTGAAACAAATTTCAAAGGCTGGGAATTAAAAGAAGGTGCAAAAATTGTGCGCAACGGTAAAACTACATACGAAGCCGAACTTGAAAAAGGCGAACAGAAAATGGATGCAATTTTTACTCCTGATGGTAAACTAGTAAAGAAGAATACAAACGTAGAAAAAGACGAGGAAAACGGGCATTCGAAGAAGGGTGAAAAAGGTGAGAAAGATGAAGAAAATGAAAAAGAAGAAAAATAGTTGTTTATGATATTTTAATAGAGAATTGAATATCCAGACTCTCTCTTAATAATAAATTTATATGGTTTACCAAAAATGATAAAAGTAAATAGATCCATTTTAACTTTGTTTTTCTTATCAGCAGTTGTAATATCTGCTCAACCCAAGAAATATTCTCTTCAGCAATTGTTACACTTTGCAATTGATAATAATACAGATATGAGAATTTCACGAGGGAACAATTCAATTATCAAAATGGAAAAAACTAAAGTTCAATCGGGTTTATTACCACAAATAAATGCTGAAGGAAGCTATATCTATTCGAGCGAAAAGAATGGAGTTCCTACTTTTGCGGGTGCAAACGGGAGAAATGAAATATTTGCATTATTGTCTGTGAGACAAACAATATTTGATCCTACAGTGATTAATGATTTTAAGACAAGCTCAATAAAAGTAGATGAACAGGTTTTCATAAATGAGCAGACAAAACAGAATGTAATTAGCCAAGTTATTGATGCTTATTTCGCTGCATTGAAATATAAAAACGAACAGAGAGTATTAAGAGAAAACTTGGAAGCATTTAGATTATTATACAAACAAAGTCAGTTGTTATTCACATCCGGTTCTGTCCCGGAAATTGATGTTAAAAAATCTAAGATTGAATTACTTTTGCAGAAAAATTCTCTCAACATTGCCAATAAAAATTACATTTCAGCTTTGAATTATTTGAAGGAATTAGTTGGAATGAAGATTAATGATAATTTGGAACTTGCATCATTTAATGTTTCAGAAGTTATTTTAGACAGCTTAAATATTTATCAAAATTCAGCTTGGCAGAACAGACCGGATTGGAAACTTATGAATAAGGAAGAAGAGCTGGGTAAATTGAATGTTACAACTTCTTTTATGAAACATTTACCCACAATAAGCGGAAATTTATATTACGGGTGGGACGCATTAAATAAATTGGATAAAAACAATCTCGGTTTACAGGCTGTGGTAACGGCAAGTATGCCCTTATGGCATTGGGGAGCAGTTAATGCCGGACATCAAATTGCACAAATCAAATCATTTCAAACCGAATTAAAAAAGAAAAGATTACAACTAAGAATACTCCGGGAAATTAAAGATAATTACAACGAAGCCAAGACTCAAAAAGAACAAATATCTGCGATGAAGGAAAGCATTTCGGAGGCGGCGCTTGCTGTTAAAATGGCAAGAGTTGGCTACAAGGAAGGAACAATTACTAATCTTGATCTTATCAACACTCAAAAATTATATACTCAAACAAAAATGGAATACTTGAAAGCGCTGTATAATTTTTATCTCGCAAAAGTTAATCTTTTCAAGAGTATAGGCGAATTGAAGGAGGATTTATCTTGGATAGAATAATAACTATTTTTATAGTTCTATTATCTTTTACGGTAATAGTAAAAGCACAAAGAACTGCTCCCGTTAAGGTATTGAAAGCGCAACCAAGCTCAATTTCCAAAATTGTTGAGGGACACGGAATAATTAGACCTCTACCTTCTAACGATATTAAAATATCATCTGTTTCCCCAAGCCGTATTGAAAAAATATTTGTTAAGCCGGGCGACTATGTAAAAAAAGGCGAACCTGTTATTGAATTGCAGCGTGATCATGCACTGGATTTAGCTGTTCAAAAAGCAAGAATAAAATTGGAGCATTCAAAATTAAATTATAGAAGAGCCGAAAAACTTTTCAAATCGGGTGTTATTGCTAAGGTGAATTTGGAAAATGCAAATACGGAATTTAAACTAGCTAAATCCGAATTTAACCTACAGCTTAAAACTCAGCAATATGCAGTTTCCAACAGCGAAATACGGTCCCCTATTAACGGAGTTGTGAGCAGCATAAATGGAGTAATCGGACAAATTGCAGATCCATCCCTTGATTTGATACATATTATAAATATGAGCAAAACAATTGCAAGTATTGGTATTGAAACAGAGGATATGGAGAAAGTAAAAGTAGGGCAAAAAGCGGAAGTAACAATTCCAAACGTAACGGACGGTAAGAGTTTTAATGGAAAAGTAATTAAACAAAATAAAGAAATCGATCCTTCAACTCAATTGGTCCATATTTGGATTGAAATAGAGAATGCTGCCGATAAGTTACAGCCGGGAATGTTTGCTGAAGCTAATATTTTTGTTAAAACCGATTCAAATGTGATTGTTTTGCCCAGTTTAGCTGTTCTTACTGATAGCAAAGGTAAATACGTCTTTATTATTAAAGACGATATTGCTCATAAATTTTATGTAAAAACCGGGATTAAAAATTACGATAAAGTTGAAATTATTTCCGGAGTGCAAAAAGGTGACTTAGTTGTTTACCTCGGTAATTATGAATTGGAAGACGGAATGCAGGTAACAATAAAGAACTAGTTTTTAAGGAGAATAGATGGAACTTGGGAAATTTATGAAAAAACATGTCAAGTCGATTATTTTTATTGTAATCGTCTTGTCAATCGGGGGCATATTCAGTTCTTTTAAACTTCCCGTATCACTTTTTCCGAATATTCAATTTCCCAGAATAGCGGTTTCAGCCGAAGCGGGAGATATGCCTGCCGATAGAATGATGATAACCGTTACACGTAAATTGGAAGAGGCTGTAAACTCAATTCAAGATGTTGTAAATGTTCGCTCCGCAACAAGCCGTGGTGCTTCGGAACTTTCTATAAATTTTCATTGGAACATTGATGTAGTAAAAGCAGAACTTCTTGTAAATAATGCTATTAATCAAATTAGAAGTGATCTGCCGCCGAATTTTAAGTTTACAGTTCGAAGAATGAATCCTACGGTTTTCCCTATTATCGGCTATAGTCTAACAACAGATACAAAAAGTCTGATAGAATTAAGAAATTATACGGAATATACTTTGCGCCCGATATTAACCGGAATTGACGGTGTTGCAAAAGTTATTGTTCTTGGAGGAAGAACTCAAGAGTACGAAGTAGTTGTTAATCCCGAGCGTTTACGTTCATACAATTTATCGCTAACAGATTTAGTTAATCAAATTCACAACTCAAATATTATTGAAGCTGCCGGAAAAATTGAACAGAGCTATAAACTATATCTAACTTTTGTTAACGGGCAATATGCAAATAAAAATGATATCGGGAAAACCATCATAAAGGTTAAAGGACAAAGCCCAATATTCCTTAGCGATGTGGCTATAATCAAAAAATCAGTACGTCCCGAATGGACAAGAGTTACGAGCAACGGACACGATGCGGTTCTCTTAAATATTTATCAGCAGCCCGGTGGAAATACGGTTCAAATTGATAATGCAATCAAAGATAAACTGTCAGCACTTAAAGATAGGATACCTGCGGGAATTAAGGTAAGTAAATTCTACGATCAATCGGAATTGATTATAGAAAGTATGAAGAATGTTAGGGATTCGATTTTTATAGGTATTTTACTTGCAATCGGAATACTTTACCTCTTTTTGCGTAATTGGAAAATAACCCTTATTGCTTCTTTGGATGTTCCAATAACTATAGCCGTCACAATTCTTGTTATGAACCTTTTTAATATGAGTTTTAACATAATGACTCTCGGTGGATTAGCAGCAGCAATCGGATTAATTATTGACGACGCAATTGTAGTTGTGGAAAACATTATACGACACCTGGCAATCAAGAAAGACAAAGCTCAAAATGTAGTTGGGAATTCACTGAAAGAGATATTTAGTGCTATTCTTGGATCATCATTCAGCACAATTGTTGTATTTGCACCCTTGGCATTTTTAACCGGAGTAACCGGTGCATTTTTCAAATCTCTTTCTTTAACAATGGCAATTTCCTTGTTTGTTTCAATGTTCCTTTCAATATTTTTTATTCCCATCTTGTCTCAAAGGTTCATCACTGAAAAAGATGCTGAGAAGCAGGAAAAGGAAGGAAAATTTTTAACCGCTGTTTACAACTTTTACGAAAAAGCAATTAATTTTCTGTTTAATAGAAAAATTTGGGCTTATGTTGTTAGTCTGATTCTAATTGTTTCCGCTTATTTCTTTTACAATAATCTACAAAGCGGTTTTATGCCTGAAATGGACGAAGGAGCTTTTATACTGGATTATCATACCCTGCCTGGAACTTCGCTGCATGAAACCGATAGGGTCTTGAGGCAAATAGGTTCAATAATATCAACCATTCCGGAAGTTGCAAGTTATTCTCGTAGAACAGGAATTCAGTTGGGAGGCGGATTAACGGAAGCAAATATGGGTGATTTTTTAGTTCGCCTTAAAAGTCATCGCTCTAAAGGAATTCAGGAAATTATTTCGGAAGTCAGGAACAGAGTTCATAAAACTGTTCCGGGAATTGAAATTGAGTTCGCTCAGCTGATGGGTGATTTGATAGGAGATTTAACAGCAGTTCCGCAACCGATTGAAGTAAAAGTATTCGGAGATAATTACGCTAAAATCAATAGTGTTTCTAAACACGTTGTGCGAATTTTAAATAACGTATCAGGTGTTGTAGATATTTACAATGGAATAACTATTGCGGGTTCTTCCATAATGGTTGATATAAAGCCTCTTAACGCCGGGATTTATGGTTTGAC
>CBEVZC010000181.1:0-5389 GCA_965554225.1 uncultured bacterium
TGTTGAAAACAAATCATAGTATCGGATTAAAAAATAATTTAATTTAAAGTTTATGCAAAAAAAATCTAAGGAAATAAAAAATAAAAATGATTTTTCAAAAAGCCATGATAAATATAAAAAATCTGCAGTAACTACCCGCTCTAATTTAATTCCTAATAGTACAAAAGAATTATTAAGTAAATCACCTTTTGCAACAGCTGTTTTCAGCAGTACTGGAAAATTAATATATATCAATCCCGCTTTTAAAAAACTTTTCGGATATAACTTGGCAGAAATTCCTACAACAATTAAATTTTTAAATACTATTATCAGAGTTCCTTCTTACCGAAAAAATGTAAAGGCTAAATGGAATTTATTTTTGAAAAAGAATACGGGTAGGGAAATTATTCCCAAACTAATAAATATAAGAAACAAATACTCAAAAGAACTTGAAGTCAAATTCAGTATAATTAAAACTAACGAAAGCATTTACTATGCATTCTTTCAAGATGTGACAGAGAAACAAAAAGCAACTAATAAAATTTTAGAAAGTAAAGAGAGATACGAAAAGTTATTTAACTCTGCTAACGATGCAATATTTTTAATGAAGGACGATAAGTTTATCGATTGCAATCCGAAAACCCTTGAAATGTTCGGATGTAAAAGAAACCAAATTATTAACCATTCGCCATTTGAATTTTCACCGAAGAAACAACCTGATGGAAAAGATTCACGAATTAAAGCATTAAGAAAAATCACAGCTGCACAAAAAAACAAACAACAAGTTTTTGAATGGCTTCACTGTAAATATGACGGCACACCGTTTTATGCTGAAGTTAGTCTTAATCTTGTTGAATTAGAATCCGGTAAATATCTGCAAGCAATTGTACGTGACATTTCCGAAAGGAAAGAATTTGAACGAGAACTAAAGAACAGAGTTGAATTTGAAGATTTGCTTACAAATATTTCAGCAAGTCTTGTAAACCTAGGACAAGATTCACTTGAGAATAAAATAAAAAATGCTCTTAATCAAATAGGAATTTTTCTCGGAATTGACTTTTGCTTGTTATTCACTTTATCTAAAGATTACTCAACAATTTCATGTGTTACACAATGGAATAGGTATGGCAAAAAAAGTATTAAGAAAAAATTGAATAATCTCAGTACAGTCAATAGGAAATGGTGGTTAAGGAAAATTAAGACTTTAGAACCGCTGGTTATCAATTCATTAAAACAAATTCCCAAATCGGAAAAGATATGGATATATGAACTGAATAAAATGAATATTAAATCATTTGTACATATTCCTATAATCCAAAATGATAAGCTTTCTGGGTTTGTTGCTCTTACAACTAATCAAAATGAATGGAATATTGATAAAGACATTATATCATTATTAAAAATATTTGGTGAGATTGTTGCTAATACTTTAGAACGCAAAGAAATTGAGGAGGACTTAAAATTAAGCGAAGAACGCTTTAGAAATTTATTTGAAAATGCCAAACTTGGAATTTACCGCACAACTTTCGAAGGGAAGTTTGTTCTTGCTAACCCCGCATTAATTAAAATGTTCGGCTGTAATTCTTTTAAGGAACTATCTGAACAAGATGTTGGACAAGAATTTTACGTTAATTCTGAGGATAGGAAAAAACTTCTAAAGTTAGCTAACACCAAAGGTGAATTTGATGGATTTGAAACTTTAATAAAACCTAAAAGAGGTAGTATAATCAATGTTCGTATATACGGTAAAGTTGTAAGAAGTAAAGATAAAAAAACTAAATTTCTTGAAGGTGTTGTAGAGGACATAACGGAGAAAAAAAAATCCGAAAAAGCTTTGTTAGAGGCTAAAGAACGAGCAGAAAATTCCGAGAAACTCAAGTCGGAATTTCTTGCACAAATGTCTCACGAAATTCGAACTCCGATAAACACAATTTTAAGCTTTTCAAGCTTATTAAAAAGTGAACTTTATAATCTTGTTTCGGAAGACCTTCGTCAATCTTTTTCATTGATGGAAAGAGCCGGCAAGAGAATTACAAGAACAATAGATCTTATTTTAAATATGTCTGAAATACAGACTGGAACTTATGAACCTAGCAAAAGAAACTTTGATTTATTTTCTCACGTAGTTGAACCTTTATATTTTGAATATCGTGGAATTGCTCAGACAAAGGGTGTTCTGCTAACATTAAAAAAATCGGAATCTAATTTTGAGCTGGAAGCAGATGAATATACTATCAGTCAAATTTTTAGCAATTTATTAGATAATGCAGTAAAGTATACCGACAAAGGTAAAATAGAATTGAAGCTAAAAAGATTGAAGAATAAAAAAATAATTGTAGAAATTTGCGATTCAGGAGTCGGCATTTCAAAAGAATATTTGCCAAATTTATTTAAACCTTTCTCCCAAGAAGAGCAAGGATATACAAGAAAATTTGAAGGCAATGGTTTAGGATTGGCTTTAGTAAAAAAATACTGTGAAATTAATAATGCTGAGATTCAAGTTCAAAGCAATAAGAATAAAGGGACAAAATTTAAAATAACTTTTCAATAAAAACTCTTCAAAATGGCAGAACTTATTAACTGTTCCTAAACCCTAAATAAATGGTAAAAAGTATTTAAAAATATTTATCCGCATTTTTAATGTTATGAAAACCGATTAATTATGTATTTTTGCCAAATCAATTTTAAATTTATGGAAAGTAATGAAAGTTGCGATAGTAGCATTATTAGTTTTTCTTGTAAATGTACCTTTTGGAATCTGGAGAGCAAAGCAAGCAACAAAATCACCAAAGTGGTTTTTGGCAATCCATTTACCAATTCCAATTGTAATATTTTTAAGAATATATTCCGGTATGGGTTTTCAATTGTACACCTATCCTATTTTGGTAACAGCGTTTTTCCTCGGTCAGTTTTTGGGCGGGAAAATTAAATACGGGTAACCTGCTGAAGCGATAAATAAATAAACACCGCGAACTGCAAAATGTAAATCGGCATATAAGTTATAGAGAAGACAGAATACGCAGGATAAAAGTCGGATTGCAGAAACACTTTTAAAATTTCAGAATTACTTTTGAGAAAGTTTCATTTTTTTTTGCGACTAATTGTTTAATAACCTTTTCATATTGGGTTTTCATCAAATCGTTAAAGTTCTTGGGTTTTACTATGTTATTTATATAGTATGAAGAAAGCAGCTTTTCTTTTTTTCCCTTCTCCTGAAGTTTGTAAGCTAGAATTTCAAATTTTAATGCTTCTTTGTAATCCTCATTATTGTTTGCCATTTCAATTACTTCCAAACAAATTTCATCAACCAATTTATTTCTTTCGGTCACGAATAAATCCTTAAATTTTTCATATTTATTCAATTCAAGTAAAACATGTGCATAAATATAATTTGCTTCCGAAGTATCAAGATTAGTTCTTTTTCTACTCATAAGTTAATTTTATAATTTCCAGTTTTGTTGAGACAAAGCAAAAAACTTTTGACGCTGCTCTTCATTCATTTCCGCTAATGAAACACTTAACTTAGAACCTCTATCTCCAATTGCTGTCGCAATGCTATTCAATATCATATCTCTAACGGATTCCGGGATTCCCATCATAGGAAGGACCAATGTTAACGACACCTTTTGTGTTTCCCTATCAAAATCTATATCTCTTAACATGCCTAATTCATCAAGCGTACTTGCAATTTCAGGATGTTCAACATTCTGGATTAGTTCAATCATTTCTTCTTTAGTGACAGACATTATTTTCTCCTTATCTAATTATTATTTGTAAGGTTTAAACAAAATAAAATATTTTTTAAATATTAGTTTACTTTCAAAGTATTCATGAAATATATTCCCAATTTTTATAGGTTTCGAGAACCCTCCTTATGATTAAAAGTGCAACAAGATCCCTGTTATACCTACCGCTAAACCGGTTACTACATTTACTGCTTTTAATATTACAAAACTTTTCTGCGAAATTGCCAACAATGGTAATGTACCGTGCCCGTCTTGAACTATAGAACTGGCTAATAAAATACTAAACGGAATTGTACCGCTTGCAAATAGAGTAACAAAAATTAAATGCGGACCCGATTCCGGGATAATCCCGATTAGCACAGCAATTAGTAATACTATTAAATAATTCGAATGTATCCAAGAATCGATATCAATAAGAGATTGCAGATAGTAAAGGAAAAGAAGCGTACCGAACGTCCACAAAAATATTCTCAACAAATGTTTCTTCAAAACGTGCTGCCATAGGTGCTTTTCAAGGAAATGGTCAGGTACTGTTGCTACTACATAAAGTCCGAAAACAGTAGTAATTATTAAAGAAATTCTTATCCAGCTTTCCTCGTCGGCTGCAACCGAATTGGTAGCAAGCAATGCAAGAAATACTACAAGCATTCCAATTAATAAAGCCCTTGGAAATGTTATATTAATAAGTTGTTTCTTAATCAGACTTAACGATAAGCTACGATACGTGTCTTCACTGTGCAATTCAAATCCGTGTACGTCATCGCCAAGAAGTAAAACTTCCTTTTTATAAAAACGGTCGGTTAAATATCCCACGATAAATCCTATGACGGAAATAATTACCATCAAAAATATTGCTTTAACGGGAAAGAGAGAGAGCATAACATAGGCTTCGTCACCGCTGGTAGCAATCATTGTAGCAACCAATGCACCAAAACTTACCACTCCGTGCGAGTAAAGCGATACAACGGTAAAAGCGCCCAAACAACCGGGAACAGCTCCTAATAAAACACCGAGAATTATCTGACCGAATTTGCTTTTGCGAAGTTTGCTCTGCCATTTACCGTGCGTAATAACATTAAGGTATTCTACCAGCAGCATCATTGTGAAGACAAAGCTGGTAATAATTATAGACAGATTTACTATTTGAGAAATACTTTTCATAGAATTAATTGAGATTTACCAAAAGCAACGGGTAAGATGAATTTTTATCGGTTTGGATTCGCCTGTTCTTGTTTACGCCATTTCTTTAAATTTCTCAAGTAAAAAATTTCTTGATTATAATTCAATTTGATCAATTCACTGGAATTAACCAGGCTAATCAGATCACTTGACACACCACCGTCCCTTTCAAACAAACTTTCAACTGCATCACTTCGCATTGGGTGAACAGCCGTAATATTCAAAACATCTTCATTAAAATTCCCGGTAGAAGAAAATTCATTTCCTTCGTAACCAATTATTAACTCGGCTTCAATTCCTTTTAATTTAAATATTTGATATGCTTTATGAATTACGTTGATGTCCGGTGACACAACTTCATTTTCCGCCGGCGGTCTGGTTGGAATTGATATGTAAACTTTGTTTAGATTTAAAGTGGAAATGTTAATACCGAGACTTTTCCCCAACCTTCTTGAGGGCACGGGACCAAAAACGATTGACATTAT
>CBEVZC010000182.1:0-5373 GCA_965554225.1 uncultured bacterium
ATTTGCTAAAGTTTATTTTAGCATATCAACCATACCAAAGTTTGTATAAATTCCATTAAGAATTTGTTCTAACTGTTCATTATATCCTTTTAGTGGTTCTCCCATTCCCATTGAATCTACTACTGTTCTAAATGGACGTTCACCTTTTGGTGTATCAATAACTGAAAGAATAGCATCTGCCACTTTTTGCGGATTTTGTTCTGGGTTTGCCTGTAAAGCCTTGCCAAAAGCCTCTCCCATCTGAGCAGGTACATTCATGAATTCTCCATAGCTTTCGTTTCGACTATTATCAGATGGCGTTAATAAACTGGTCATAAATGTTGTTGGGTAACCACCAGGTTCAACAATAGCATTTTCAATCCCAAATCCTGAAAGCTCTACTCTGTAATTTTCAGCCATTGCCTCTAATGCCCATTTTGATGAATTATATGGACCATAAAATGGCAGAGATATTCTACCAAGTAAACTGGAAACATAGATAATTAGTCCGGATTTTTGTTCACGTAAATGTGGTAAAACCGCTCTGTTTACTCTTTGTACACCAAAAACATTAATATCAAATAGTTTTTGAAAATCTTCCGGAGTGAAATGCTCCTGCATTCCTGAGACTCCAACACCGGCATTGTTAATTATAACATCTAAACCACCAAGCTGTTTAATTGCGTTGTTAACTCCATTTAACACACTTTCATTACTAGTTACATCTATTTCAACTACAACTGCTCCAGCTTGTTTTAATTCTTCTGCGGATTCTTTATTCTTACCATTTGGTCCACGCATTGAAGCAGCGACATGATGTCCGCTATTTAACAATGACAAAACTGTAAGTTTACCAAAACCGCCATTTGCTCCAGTTATTAATACTTTTTTCTTCATTATGTTTCCCTCTATATTGTTTTTATTTATTTAGTTATAATTACTAGAATTTAGTTTTTTTATATTATTAGTATCCCGTTAATTCAACATATCCATTCCCTGAAATATTTTTACCCCCAGTTGTTCCGGAAATATTTACCGAACCTTCCCAATATTTTACTGCAACATCCATAAATTGATTTTTAATTGCGGGTGTAATTTTGAGCGATAAATTTCTTTCAGGTAATTCTAAGACCCAACCAGAGGGATATTTTATTCCCGTTGATGTGGTCCAATAATCATTTACTTTCAACCTTACATCATCTTTGGTGAAAGATATTTTTTCCCCTATTATATTAACAATTATTCCTTTGCTGAAATTGTCAGCAGTACCATCAATCTTTCTCATTTGGTAATACATAAGTTCTGTATTATAATTTAATTGTAATGCAAACCAATCCCAACCAATCTGATCTTTTCCAAGTGCACTTGTACTCCACTCTCTATCCATCCAAGAATTTCCATTAACTTCATACTTCTTATTATTTATGCTAATTATTCCTTCTGTTTCTAAGCGAGTATAAGAATAATAATATGATGCATTCCCGATTTCTGATCCTTTTTGACTCAGTCCATTATCACCTTGAAGTGTTTTAGGTTTGGTAGCTTTTAGCAATAACTCAAGTTTTACATTTTCCATTTCAGATATGATTTTTAGTTTAGGCAGATCAAAGAAAATTGAATCACCAACCTGAATTATTTCCCAGTCTTCTATCCAAACCTTAAATTTATTTTTAATAGTGGCGCCGGCAAGCTTGTTTCCGTTGCGACTAAATTTCTCGTCAAAATAAAAATTTTCATTATCAATATCAGTAACTGCTAAATGGCCCATATACATCTGGTTTGATTTCCATTTCGAGCTACTTAATACATTATAGGAAGCTAGTGCAGTTCTGAAAATGGTAAATTGATAACCAAACTTTTTGTTGTCGGCCGTTGTTAGATTTCCTGTAAAGTACCACCATTCGGTTTTATACTTTTCATGCGGACCATGATCATCTGGGAAATTAAACTTAATTGGATTAACGGCTTTAGCAAAACCAGTAGATTCGAAATTGCCCATGGCTTTTGAAACTGGAATATTCGATTCATTTTTAATTTCAGTTTTTTGTTCAGTACAAGCAAACAGTAATAAAGTTAGAATAAAAATAATTAGTTTCATTATTCTTCCCTCAATGCAAGAGCCGGAGAAGTTTTAGCCATTTTATATCCGGGATATAATCCTGCAATAACTGCAGTCAAAATTGCAAGTAAAGCTCCTTCTAACATTACTGACGGGAGAATTTCAAATTGCATTGTCCAACCAAATGATCTTTTATTGATTATAAATACAAGAATAGCTGCTAAAATATTTCCAAGCGGAAGGGCAAGAAAAGCAGTAATAATTCCCATGAGAAATGTCTGTAAATTGATCATCTTGAAAATTTGTAATGGCAAAAATCCATTTGCACGTAAAATGCCAAGTTCTTTTTTTCGTTCTAATTGAATAGACATTAAAGAAGATAATATTCCTATAAAAGCAACAATTACAGCAACAAATTGAAGAGCTTTTGCAATTAAAAATGTTCTATCAAAAATTTCAATTGATGTTTCGCGCAAAAATTTATTTGTACGGATTAATATATCTTGACCATTTGTATCAATAGATTGAATCAAGTTCTTAACTTTGTTTATTGAATAATTTTTATTTACAAAAATAGAAATCCCGGAAACACCTCTGGTTTTCCAATACTTCTTAAAATGTTTATATTGAATTGTAATCAATCCTTCATCAGATGCATAATCATAATAAACACCTGCAACGTTAAAGTTCTTGAAACCATAATCTGTTTTTAACGAAATTGTATCACCGACTTTATAATTATATTTGTATGCAAAAGGTTCCGAAAGTAGAATTGCTCCGTTTTCAAATTGACTAAAAATCGTTTCTCTATTTCCTTCTTTAAATTGAAAACCGGAATAACCTTGTTTGCTAATTCCTGAAGCTATCAATCGAAATTTTTGTTCATTCTGAAATAAATCAATTTCTCTGTAAAAATTTATTTCTTCAACACCATTTGTATTTTTTATCTTGTCTAAAAGTTCTTCCGGAAGAACAGCATCATTTCTGCGGGAAACCAAGCTGGGTGCAGTAATAAAAAGATCAGCATTCAATCTTGCTTCAAGCCATTCAACAACAGTACTTCTAAAACTATTAATCATTGTTCCAACGCCAACGGTTGCGGCAACCGCTAGTGATAAGGCTGCAATAGCAATATATGTTCTACTTATATTCTGCAAAATAGATTTGGATGACATTTTACCAATAATGCCAAACACTTTTTTATAAACTGGGGTGAATATTTTTTCAGCCAGCTTAATTACAATAGGTGTTAATAAAGAAAATCCAATTATAACAGGAAGAATTCCAAAATAACTGAACCAAATATTTTTTGAGGGTATTATTAATGTAAGTCCACCAAGTAAAATAAATACAATTCCCACAAAACTCATTTTAGGAATTTTCTTTATCAATTTCGATTCTTGATCTGAACGTGACATTGAAATTCTTGGGTAGACAGAACTTGCTTCCTTTGCAGGTTTTATTGCTGAAATTAAGGTTGCTAAAACACCAAGTAAAATCCCTTTTATAATAATTGTGTTTGAAATGTAAATTTCTCTAACCGAAACTACAAAGTATAAATCGTTTATTGCTTGGGATATAAAAAAGATAAGATATTTTGACATGAAATATGCAATCACAAAACCTAAAGCTGTTCCTAAAACACCAAGAGCCAAAGCTTCGATGAAAATTAGTTTTGTTATTTCATTTGATGTTACACCAATTGACCTGAGTGTGCCAATTAAAGTTCTCCTTTGAACAACTGAAAAAGTCATTGTGTTGTAAACCAAGAACAATCCGACAATTAGAGCTAACAGACTTAATGCGGTTAGGTTAATTTCAAAAGCATCCAACATCTGTTCGGAAGATTTTGTTCTGGAACCTGATCGCTCAAGTTGATAATTTGCCGGAAGTATTTTTCTTAAATTATTCTCTTCATTTGGTGTTTGAACAATTACATCAATATAATCCAACTTTCCAATTTTTCCAGTCAGCTCTTGTGCTGTTGCTATATCTGTAATAATTATATTTTCGAGTGCATATTTATTTTCTTCTTTTGACTCAATAGCATATATGATAATTAAATTTTTCTTTTTCCCATTTATAAAAACTGTTAGGGTATCGCCCAACCGTAAGTTTAATCTTTTAAGATTATCAATAGAAATTATTGCCGAATTTGGAATGACAAGTAATTTATTTAGGAGTAAACCATCGTTGTTCTCGTTACTTTTTAGAAAATCTCTGAAAGGTGCTTCAGCAAAAAAATCGACTCCTAACAACTTAAAAATTGTTCTTGTCGAATCATCTAATTTTACATATGATTCAATAATGGGAGCAATTTTTTTAATGCCTTTTGTTACTTTTAGATTAGTATAAACCGAATCCGGAATCCCGTCTGATCCACCAATTACTTGATGAGTTGCTTTTCCTGCGACAGAATTCATGGAAATATTGAATGCTCTAGAGGAGCTATAATTAGCAATATCAATGGAAACAACAATTGCAACACCCATTGCAATACCAATAATTGAAAGACCAAATTGCCAAGGATGCTTAAATAGGTATAGAAGAGAAGATTTAAATAGGCTATGCAAAAGCATCTTCCTTTTCAATTTCTTTAACTTTTCCATTCCTTATTGTTAAAACTCTATCTGCAAGTCCAATAACATCCTTACTATGAGTGACCATAATCATTGTCTTGCCTTTCTTTTTCACAACTCTATCCAGAAGGTCAACAATTTTAACGCTGGTTTCATAATCCAAATTACCGGTAGGTTCGTCAGCCAAAATAATATCCGGATTATGGATTAGTGCTCGTGCTATTGCAACTCTCTGTCTTTCACCCCCAGAAAGTTTATCGGGATAACTTTTCACTTTATCAGAAAGTTCAACTTCTTCAAGTACTAATTTTACTAATTCATTTCCATTGGTAAATTTATTTAGCTCTAAAGGTAGGAATAAGTTTTCTTCAACAGTTAAGGTAGGTACTAAGTTAAAAAACTGAAAAATAAATCCAATTTTTTTTCTTCGTAATAAAGTCCTTTCTTTTTCAGACAAGGAAGTAATATCTATCAAGTTGATTGCTACTGTTCCGGAATCCGGTTTATCAATTCCACTTAAAATGTTTAGTAAAGTCGATTTACCGGATCCACTTTTGCCGAGTAAAATTGCAATTTCACCAGTAGAAATTGATAAGTCCAAGTTATTTAGAACAACTTGTTTTGAACTACCTTCTCCATAAGATTTAATAACGTTCTTTAAACTTATCATTATATAAAATACTTTAGGGTTTCTAAATTATCTTTTAATATAAGAAAGAAATTCTTTTCTAATATCATTATTGTTAAACTTTCCTG
>CBEVZC010000183.1:0-5353 GCA_965554225.1 uncultured bacterium
CTCATTTTCTATTTATTACAATCAATTAATATTATCCGGTAGCAAACAATTTAATTTGAAAGTTTTTAGAAAACGATATCGAACAATAAAGTACGCTCAAGAGTAAGACAATCACGAAAGCACAGAGATTACTGATTTTGTTATTCATTTATTTGCGATTCTATATTAATCAATTTGTTCATCTTAACAAGTAGTTCTTGGTAAACCAATAGATCGGCTAAAATGGTAATTGTTTATTCCATTAATAAGAGGACTAATTCTTGTGTTAATGAAACAAAAACTATAATTACTAACTGTTTTAATAGTTGAAGATTTTAGGCAGTCAAATAGAGATAGAGTAATACTTTAACTCATAGTCATTTTTAATTATAATGTAATTGGAACATAGTTAGTAAAATTTCAATATTTAGATATTGAATTGTATTTTATAAAAATTATCTAAGATGATATCTCCAGATTCCATTGTAAATATCCGCAGCGAAAACATAGTTATCATGAACAATTGCGTAATAAAAGAGTGAAGATTTTGTATTGTTCAATCCCTTACTAATATCAGCCCAGGTATTTCCATTATTGAATGAAATTTCTATCATCGAATCTATTGAAGCCACTACGGTTTGACCTTTGGCGACAACAAAATGTGGTGCATAATCTGTTAGAGCGATGGGCATCTTTATCCAATTTCTAGAGTTATGCTCACATCGATATACACCATAGTCTTGTATTGCTTGTGCCATTACATATGCAAAATAAAAAGAGTCTGATGCTGTAAAACTAAATACCCAAGAATGATCAGGCAATCCTTCATTCATTGATTGCCAATTTTCACCGTTGTCATTTGATGAATAAATCCCACTGGCAAATGGACATGCAAAAAATAAATTATTATTCTCTGCAATTACAAGTATTCGAGGATAAAATTGCGGAGTTCTGATAGGCAAACCATTATCGAAAGCAGTCCAATTATTACCCAAATCGGATGAACGAAAAATTTTAGCGTCGTTTCCCGCACCAGCATATAAAAATAATGAATCCATTTTAATTGAATAAACATATTCTGATTCTAAACCGTTATTCGCCGGTTTAATCCAAGTTTCTCCATAGTCACTTGAAATATAAACACCTTTGCTACTTGTTGCTAAAGCCACATAATTGCTCCAACCAGAAATTCCATTAACAGATGTGCTGTCCGGTAAGCCATTTCCTAAAGTTTCCCAGGATTCACCGTCGTTTGACGATGAATAAAGTATAAAATTTGCAGATTGAGGAAAATATGCAGCCACATAAATATTGTTTCCGATACTGGCTATTTGGTATGATGCAGAAGGAATGCCGTTCGTAACATTAACCCATGTATTTATAATATTTTGATTTTTTGTTTCCGTTGGATTATTCTCTGTACAACTATTACATATAAAAATATTAACCAACGCTAATGTAAAAAACATTTTAGTGTATTTTCTTTTCAAGATCCACCCAATGTGTTTATATAAATAATATTAAAATAAATTAAGTTTGTTTATTCAAATTTCTGGTTTGAATATTGTAACGACGAGACTTAAGAAGACCTGTTGCAATTTTTATCTGCTCGCTATGTGTATTTATTCCTATCATCACACTACTTTTAATAGAAAAATAAATCATTTAAAATGAAATAACAAAAAATATGATGAGATTGTGATGATTTGTTGAGAAAAAATAGCAAATAATCACAAATTAATTTCTTCGTAAAAAGCTGTGCCAAAGCTGCACCAAAATTTCATCTAACAATAATTAATCATTCCATCACTTCAATTGCTTTATCCAATGCTTTATCTCGCTTGTTAATAATACTTTCAGAAGATTTAATTGGTACGTCGGGGAAAATTCCAACATCCTCAAGTACTGTTTTATCGGTTTTATAAGCAACCCATCGTGGTATAAAATATTTAGTCCCGTCTGCAAGCATATACTCTTTAGGGTTACCCGAACTGCCGCGAGTAGTATCACCAATTGTTATAACGTTATCGATCGTTTTCATCATTAAAATAAATGCTTCGTTCGAACTCATACAAACGTTACCGATTAACAGTGCAACAGGTTTAGTAAACTGCCAGCTTCCGGTCGGACTGAATGAACGTGCTTTCATTTCTGTAAAATCTGAGTGCTGTGGTCCATTCCTGAATTTATCATAAGCATAAATTTTTGTTCCGGTAGTAAATCTTCCGGCAACCTGCAGTGCCAATAACTCACTGCCGCCGTTATTCGGACGAACATCCATTATTAAAGCTTTATAATTTTTGTATTTATCTAAAATATTACCAAACCCGTTTATATCGGATTTATAAGCATTTCTCCAGGATTTAATAAGAACGTAACCGATGCTATCTGCAACATCTCCGTAAAGAATATTTCCGTTAACCGAATGAGCTATGCTTCGTTTAAAATATTTTTCCGAATAAAGGATGTTGTAATCATAGTTTTTTGATACTAGTTTGTAATATGGTTTAATGAAGTTGCCGTCCATTGTAATTATGGATATATGCAAATCGTGCAGTTCGGAGAGCATTGTTTTTATTGTCCAAATAAAATAACCATAGTTGGTGTTTTCCTGAACATAAGGCTGGTATTTGCTTTTTAATTTATCCCAATCAATATTTTTATAAACAAAGTAGGAATAATGGAGATCAAAATCATTCCACAACTTGTTAAATGATGCGGAGTAGTTTTGATTAAGTGGCGCTGATGGGTTATCGGAGCAGCGATTAAAAAACATAGTGAGTAGAAACAGGAATGAAAAAAATCTAAATATTTTAGAAAAATATTGAATCATAACATTTTCCAAACTTTATTTATGAAGCGGGCAGTTTTCTAATTGTATATATGGTTTTCCTGGTTTTTTACTTTAACTCTTACTTCACCCTGCTTTTCCGGTCGTTTACCTTTTATATTTTTGTAGAAGTTCCTGATTGTCTGCATATCTTTTTCAATATCACCGACAGGCATAAAATAGCCATCTATCCCAACCCGTTTTGTTCCGTAATCCATAAAAGCAAATGCAATTGGGACTTTTGCACCAACTGCAATATGGTAAAAACCGCTTTTCCAGTACTCTGTTTTCGAGCGTGTGCCTTCGGGCATTATTCCAACGACAAATTCATCTTTGCTGTTAAAGATTTCTATTGTTCTGTCTATGAGGGAAGAATGAACTGCTCTGTTTACAGGGACGCCTCCAAAGAGTTTTAATATAGGTCCCATTGGTCCTTTAAAAATTGAATGCTTGGCAAACCATTTAAATCGTAAACCGATACCAAGCGCACCGAATAACGCCAGCGGGAAATCCCAGTTACTTGTATGTGGAGCGCCTATGAGAACGTATTTTTTAAGATCGGGGAGTTTGCCGGCTACTTTCCATCCAAAAAGCCCGAGTATAATTTTCCCTGTGAGTTTTAACATCTGTAATAGTTTAAGCTAACTATAAAATTTATTATACTTTAATTAAAAGTAAGTATAAAAAAAGTTTGATAAATAAAAAAGGGACTATCCAAAACATAATTTCTTATGATTAAAAATAGTCCCTTGTTGCAAACTTACTGAACAGAATGTTATTTTATATTTAGCCACATAAATACAGAAGCTTCGGAATCTCAAACTTGATTTTTGTTGAAGGATTAAACGGGTTCGGATAATTTTGATATAGCATAAGTTTATCGGGAAGTGTTACAGTTTTATCTTCAATTCCTGTAACATTGCCATCGCTATCAGTCTTGCAAATCCTTATTGCCGTTGGTTCGTTTTCGCCGGCAATTAATAACCCGTTATCGTTTGTTTGAATAATCGATTCAATTGTCCAAAAAACCGGAGGGTCAAATGGAACAGTTTTTTCCCAGATCACATTACCATGTAAATTCATTTTGATTATTTTATTACCAAAATCTGTTGTACCAAAAACAAAATTGCCATCGGTTGTTTTTGTTCCCGCCTTGAAATATTGGACTGAATTATTATAGATATAACTCCACAAGCTGTCACCCTGTTGAGTAATATTGAATACGAATCCGTGATAGTCTTTAGTTTGTCCATATATTACATAACTGGAATCATTAGCTTCGAGTACACCATAACCTCTTCCAAATGATTCATAGTGATGGTCGAAGATTATATTGCCGAGAGTATCTGTCTTAACAATTCTCAGGGCTGTTGGATAGCTCAAACCCCCGCTGCCTGCAATTGTTAAACTATGGTCACTTGTTATCTTAATATCATTTCCAAATGAATTAGTAAGGTTATTGTCGTTATAATAATCTCCCCAGATTTTATTCCCGTCACTATCGAACATTCCAATATAATAATTGATACCGCCCGTAACAAAGTAGTTGCCAAATTGATCTATACAAACTGACTTAAATGCGCCGGGATCGGGAAGATACTTTTCCCAGATAATGTTTCCATCTCCATCGGTTTTTAGTAAGTAAAATGTGGGTGTACCTACAGCGGGATCGATAAAACCTCCTGCTATAATAAAGTTTCCCTGCGGGGTTACTTTGATGGAATATCCGTCCACATTGTAAAATGTTTTCGTCCAGAGTGTATCGCCGGAAGGGCTGATTTTTATTAACCAGGTGTTTGATGTTTCCCATCCGTTCCCTCCTTTATGCCCAACCGCAATAAAACCTCCGTCTAAAGTTTGTTGAACATCATACAAATAGCTGTATTCTTCTCCAAAATTCATGTTAAATGTTGTTTGCGAATATGATTCGGCATAACCGAGGATGGAAATTATCAATAGAGAAATTGTAAAGATGGATTTCATATTTAACCTCTAATAATTGTAAAAAATTAGTTAAATGCTTTCACTATGTTTTATATAGTTCAATTTGATATTAAAAAGCATAATTATCAATGACGCATTTGCGTCATTTTAGCCTTACTATATGTTTAGTTTTCAAAATAATAAATACTGCTAATGCTCATATTATTAAGCAGGTTGATAGTATAATTAAAAATCCTTCATCTCTAAACTTAAAATGAGAAATAACAATTTTCACTTTAATCAAAACTTACTTCAGCAAGATCATTTTCTTCGTTTGAACGAATTTACCTGCACGAAGTTGATAGTAATAAATTCCACTGCTTAGATTTGAAGCATCAAAATTTACTTCATAAGTACCGGGAGATTTTTCTTTATTAACAAGTGTTGCTACTTCATTACCTAAAACATCATATACTTTTAGAGTGACAAAGGAATTGTCATTCCGAACTTGTTTCGGAATCTCAAACTTGATTTTTGTTGAAGGATTAAACGGATTTGGATAATTTTGGCTTAAGGAAAATCTTCCCGGTGTGTTATCAGGAGGATATTCTACTGAAGTTA
>CBEVZC010000184.1:0-5346 GCA_965554225.1 uncultured bacterium
AATTCCTCCTAGCGGAACGCTATATTTAAGAGGTGGTGTTGTAGCTGCAAAAGATGAAATTCTTGCAACAACGAAAAAAGATGCTTTAACTCATGGTTATAAAAAACATGTAATTTTTGATGAGAGATTTATGCTTAACATTCCACCCACTTTTCCAAATACAGGTAAGTTTGAAGTTGTTTCCTGGTTAGAATAAAAGAATTAATGTTAATTATTTGTGTCATTTCAAAACAGCCCTTCTCTTTTTGAGTGATATAAATCATTATAAATAAGTATTTATGGTTTTATGAAGCCGTTATTTTAAAATTTTATTAAAAAAATGTAAAAATCACACGATAATACCGTTGGCATTAAACTTGTTTACTGCTTTTGCTTAGTCGACATGAAATAAAAATGGTGTAATAGTATGAATACAAGCCAAATGATGATAACAATCGGAGCTCTTTTCCTTCTGAGTTTAGTAATTCTTAGAGTTACAAGAGGTTTTTTAAATACGGACGAAGTTTTGTTAGATAATAAGCTTGGCGTATTGGCCGTTTCTGTTGCCAGCTCTTTACTTGAAGAGGCAAGCGGTAAAGCGTTTGACGAAAACACCGATTCTGCAACAGTATCTTCGCTTTCGGGTCTTTCTACAACTTTGGGTCCAGATGGTGAAGTTTATCCTCACTTTAACGACATTGATGATTATAACGGGTTCAAAAAAATTGATAACACAATTCCAGCAGCAAGGTTTATTGACTCAGTTGCGGTTGTATACGTAAGCTCTGCAAATCTGAATGTTCCGTCTGCATCAAAAACATGGAATAAAAAAATAACTGTTTTTGTCTCGAGTCCTTCTTTGTTTAGAGCAGATGGTAAGCCCGATACAATTAAAATGTCACAAGTGTTTAGTTACTGGTATTTTAGGTAAGGAGGCAAAATGGGATTTAGTACATTAATTGATATTTTAGGATCAACTTTAATCGGGGGAATGCTTCTTTTAATTTTACTTCGATTAAATGATTCTGGTGTTCAAAATACTTATATGTACGGCGGTGAGTTAATCGTTCAGCAAAACCTGGTTGACGCCGTTAAACTTTTAGAGTATGATTTTAGAAAAATAGGCTTTTGTGCCGATTGGAAAAAACTTCCGGACCCATTAAAATATATTGTTTCTGCAGACTCAAATAAAATCAAATTTTTAACTGATATTGACTCGGATGGTAATGTTGATACCATGACATATTTTACCGGTCCTACATCAGAATTGCTTAATACTCCCAATCCGAGAGACAGGTTATTGTACAGAGTTGTAAACGGAGCTACTCCGAGGGGCTCTAACTTGGGTGTAACAGAATTTAATCTTGTTTATTATGATAATTTTGGCAATATACTTCCTTGCCCTGTTGCCTCTCCGTCCTTAATTCAAAAAATGCAAATTAACATTAGAGTTGAGGACGTTTACGGTTATGATACTGATAACGTAAATAAAAACAATAGTGAAATGTATGCAAATGCATTTTGGAGACAGATTAGATTAGTAGCTAGAAATTTAAGAAACAGATAGGAGAAAATCATGGGTGGAAAAGCCGCAATGTTATTGGTTTTGGGGTTTAGCCTAATTTTTTTAGTAATGGGACAAAACTTTAACAGTCTCTCAACAAGGTCTGTTGATAATTATACTGACTATTACACAAAAACGACATCTCACAACCTTGCAGTAGCGGGGGCAAACCTGGCCGCTAATAAAGTTTTTAAGGATAAATCTTGGGATTTGGGGTTTTCCGGACTTAATTTCCAAGATGGTATAATAAACGTTTATGTAACCAACCCAACAGGCTCTCATACAAAAGTAAAGGTTTGCCACAAACCTGCAAAAGTAAGCGCGCATACAATAAGCATAGCTCCTTCCGCTGTTCCTGCACATCTTGCACATGGTGATTATTTAGGTCCTTGCGGTGGCGGGGCAACCAGCGCTGATGTTGTTATTTACTCTGAGGGAATTTTTAACGGAGATACATCGTCTGTTTATGTAGAGCTTCAACCCAGTAACTTTGCCAAGTACGGAAACTTTTATGATAATATGAATCATGCTATTCCTGCAACGGGAGATACTTTTCACGGACCCTTTCATGTAAATAATACAATGAGAACTTGGGGAAGCCCGGTATTTTTTGGTAAGGTTACTAGCAAGAAAGGGTTAAAAATGTATAATACCAAGAACCCGGAGTTTCATGGCGGTTATGAGTCCGGTGTTGACGAACCAAGACCGTGGGACACAACAAATTTTAGAACCGTTGCAAACTCTGGCGGATTTACATTCAAAGATTCCACAGGCGCGGGTAAAAGAACGGATGTTGAGCTTGAATTTAAAAGTGACGGAAAGGTGGAATATCGTTTTAAAACGTATGGCGGATCTGCTAAATGGTCTAAGAAGAAGAAAGTTAAATTGACTGATTTGGCACCGAACGGACTTATCTATATTGAAAAAGGGAATTTATTTGTTAAGGGTACTGTTAAAGGAAGGGCTTCGATTGTAGTAACAAAAAACGGCGTTAATAACACTGGAAATATATATCAAACAGACGACCTAAAGTACAAGACAGACCCGCAAACCCATTCTACATCCACAGATATGCTTGGACTGATAGCTGAGGATAAAATTCGACTTCAATATAATGACAAGACAAGGCACCATGACATAATAACGCAAGCATCTATGTATGCAATGAAGGGAGATGTGGGTCCGGATGACGCTCTGGTTACTAACGATCATGTTTTAAGTTCATGGAGAATTTTGGGTGGAATTCTCGCAAACGACGTTAGGGTTACTGCTCATTATAATAGTGTCGGTCCTTACGAAGGATACAGATTTGTTCACGAATACGATGATAGATTCTTGACAAGTGTACCACCGTACTTTCCACATACAAAAAACTACGAAGTTGTTTCTTGGTATGAATAAGTTTAATAATTAAACGATTTTTTTGTTTTTAAAGGAATTTTAATGAAAAGACTTTTTGTTTTATTAGTAATTTTTACAACCCTATGTTTTATTCAAGGATGTAGTTCGGACCCTGATCCGAATCAGACGGGAAAATTAAACGTATACCTGACGGATGCACCCGGCGATTATGGGGAAGTAAATATAATGTTTTCCGACTTAAGCGCACACATTGATTCTGAATGGGTGAATGTTCAAATTGAACCGGTAACAGTTAATTTATTAGATTTTAATAATGCCAAATTATTTCTACTGGGTTCAAGCGATTTAAGAGCCGGACATTACACTCAAATTAGATTTAGCATTGAAAGTGCGGAAGTTGTTGTGAAAGGCAAATCATATTTGTTAAATGTTCCAAGCGAAAAATTGAAGCTCGGACCTCAATTTACAATTAACGAAGGCTCAACTTACGAACTAGTACTGGATTTTGATGTTAACAGATCGGTCGTTGAGAATGGAAACGGAAGTTTTAAATTAAAACCACATATAAGAGTTGTCCCAAAAGCATTAACGGGTTCGATATCCGGACAGATTTTAAACTTTGATGATATGCCAATTGCGTATGCAATTCAAGATGGAGATACTCTTACAAGCGCTTTTCCAGACTCAACCGGATATTTTATGCTATCGTATTTAGCAGAAGGGAATTATAATATTTCTGTAAAAGATACCCTTAGTCAATTATTTAACAAAAGTGTTGATGTAACGCCAGGAAAGGATTATTCTTTGGAACAAATAACACTTAAATAATAAATTTCTGGAGACAAGAGTGAAGTTAGTAAGGAAGTATCTTCTAATTATTATTGCAGCAGGAACATTATTTTTTATGAACAGCAGCAGTTCTAAAGCTCAGATATCTATTCAAGCCGGTATTGGCGGTGGTGTTTCAATCCCTTCGGGAGATTTAAGCGGAAATACAATAGAATACTATTCCGGTCAAAACTATGGTTTGTCTTCGGGCTTTAATGTTCACGGAAAAGCCCGGTTGGGATTTTTAGGCTTTTCTCTGTTCGGTGAATTAGGTTATTCTTCTTTCAGCAACAATGGAGAAGCAGAGCCGGGAAAGGGAAAGGTAGATATTTCTCAGCACATTGTTTCTTTAAAAGTTGGTCCCGAGTTTCATATTTCAATTCCACTTTCACCAATAGAGCCATACGTAAATGCAAATGTTGCGTATAATAGCATTCAAGGAACAACTACCTTTCAAGGAGTGTCAGAAGTTCCAAGTAACGAATACACTGTGGAGTCGGCATCAAGATTCGGAATTGGTTTCGGCGGCGGTATAATATTCAGCCTTGGTCCCGCCACTTCGCTAGATATATCGGTTGATTATAACCTAATGAATCTAATTGGTAAATCTTGGGATGCAGCCGGAGATAAACGCATAGATTCTTATCAATCACTTAATGATGATAAAGATCCGTTATTTGAAGCGCCGGATCACTTCGTAGAGAATTCAAGATCAATTAGTACGATGAATATTTCGGCAACGCTCATGTTTGGTTTGTAAAATCTTTGTTAGAAACTCCCGGCAAAATCGGGAGCTTCTAAAACATGTATTACCAACGCTATTTTGAATGTCGGCTTTAAAATAAAGAATAACTATTTTAATAAATCTTCCAAGGCTTTTTCGACGGTTCCATAATTAAAATTAAATCCTTCTGCCAAAGTTCTTTTAGGTAAAACTTTAGACCCATTGGTTATATATTGAGCGCCCTCACCCAGGATTATTTTCAGAACAGTTTCCGGTACCGGAAAAATAGAGGGACGATGTAAAACTTTTCCGGTTAACTTGGCAAATTCTTTCATTCTAACTGGGTTAGGTGCAGTGGCGTTGTATACGCCATGCATATTATCATTGTTTAGTGCAAACAAAAAGAGCGCAATCAAATCATCTACATGAATCCAGGAAAACCATTGATTCCCGCTTCCCAATGGACCTCCAACAAAAAACCTAAATGCCGGAAGCATTTTTGCTAAAGCTCCTTCATTTTTGTCCAGAACCATTCCAATTCTAAGATTAACCCGCCTTACGCCAAGGTGTTCAACATCCGCAGCTTCTAGTTCCCATTTTTTAGTTACGTTGGCTAAAAAATCATCTCCGTGTTTTGATTCTTCGGTTACCTCGGCTTCTCCTGTAAAACCGTAGTAGCCAATCGCTGAAGCAGAAATGAAAACTCGGGGTCTGTTTTTCGCGTGATGAATTGCATTTACCAAAGCTCTTGTAGTAATTAATCTGCTTTGTTCTATTTTCTTTTTGTGTTCAACATTCCACCTTCTTGCAAAAAGATTTTCGCCTGCTAAATTTATTATTGCATCAACTCCATTAATTTTTTCAACCCAAGAGGAAATATTCATAGGAT
>CBEVZC010000185.1:0-5333 GCA_965554225.1 uncultured bacterium
TTCTTCATAAAACAAGCTGTATTAAGCTTTTTTAATTATTTGATTGTTGTATAATAATACATTATATCCAATATTATACAATATTACATTTTATTATCGAACTAAACTAAAAGAAGTTTAGGACAGATATTATTAATTTATAACTTTTCCAGAGAACTTTTAGCCATTTGAACAGCGTTTGAAATTAGAAATTTTGAAACCAGGCTTTACCAGATAATTATTTTTTTTTAACTTCCATTGCTTTAAATTACTTTGAGATAATGATAAGATCGATTTTAATATTCACTTTGTGCTATAATTGCTCAAAGTAATAAATTTAAATTAGGGGATACTCATCTATATCCCCGTTTATAGAAAATTCTTATTTATTAGAAATTCGACCGGAAACTTTATCGTAATAGGACTAATTTCTTAGTTAATTTGAAATTAGCGGATTTCAATTGATAGAAATAAATACCTGAAGCTAAGTTTTCCGCATTAAAATTAACTTCATAATTTCCTTTTGTTAAATTCTTATTAACCAGTGTAGCAACTTCTTCACCCAAATCATTATAAACCCTTAATGTTACAAACCCGCTTTGAGGAATTTGATATTTTATTTTTGTACTTGGATTAAACGGATTAGGATAATTTTGTGATAATTGATAATGCTCAGGTATTTCATTTGCTTCATTTTTAACAGAAACTAACAAATCATTATTTAATATATAGAATCCGTTATTTCCAGCCGGTACAAAAATAAGATTATTTTCAACTGCAATTCTCATAGACTGATATTTCGTATCAAAAACTCCGACTTCATTTGGAGCTGCGGGGTTAGCAACATTAACTATTCTTACATAGCCGTATCCATCAGCTATGTATGCATAAGGATTGTTTATTTTTACATCAGAGAAATAATCATCATTTTTAAAAAAACCTACTTCTGACGGAGATGCAGGATTTGTAATATCAATTATCCTTAGACCGCTTGTTCCTGAGACAACATAAGCATAATTGCCCAAGACTTCAATGTTCAATGGTACGTCGTCAAGATTTAACCAACTTACTTGAACCGGATTAGCAAGATCGGAAATATCAATTATTCTTATTGTTGAGTTGGTAGCTGCAAGATATGCATAATTGCCTAAGACAGCCACACCGTTACATCCAATACTATCAATCGAACCGGTTACAACAGGATTTACAGGATCAGAAATATTTATAATCTTAAAACCATGTATTGATGATGCATCGGCTACATATAAATAGTTCCCCGATATAGCTAATCCCATACTAATGCCAAAAAATGTTTTACTGCTTACTTCAGTAGGATTTGAAGGATCTGATATATTGAAGATTTGCAGGTCTTTATTACCCGCCAATAAATAAGCATAAGATCCTTGTACTTTTATATCAAAATAGTATTCTACTCCGGTTGAAGAGAGCTTTAAAGGGTTAGACGGGTCTGCAATATTAAATATACTAAAATCACCCGGGCTATGAATTAAATAAGCATAGTTTCCGTTAACATCCATATCAAAAGAAATTCCTCCTGTGGGAACAAACTTTACTTCAACCGGGAAAGCTAAATTTGAAACATCATCAATCCTTAATCCTGTTGATACTGCAGAATATACATAGTTCCCTTTTACCGCAACAGATGCGGCCGTTGAGGGTGTTACGACAAAAGCGCCTGTTTGAACCGGATTCATTTTATCGGAGACATTAATTATTTTAATCATTTCTGGTGTTGTTATAAATACAGCATTACCGCTGTAGTCTAATTCAAAAGATTGCGAAGCTGAAAAAAATCCTTTCAATACTAATCCTGAAGGATCCAATACGTCAATTATTCTTAATCCGAGACTAGTAGCAACATACAGATATTGTCCGTCAATTTTTAAGTTGTTTGGAATATTAGTTAAATCCACACTCTTACTCGGATAAATTGAATCAGGATAACTTATTTCATACTGTACTATTTTGTTGGGATTTTGAACTGCTATATAAGCATAATTATCATTTATGGTTACGCTATTTGACCAGCCGTTTTGTACTGCATGAAATAATTGAACCGGGTTAGCCGGGTCGGAAACATCTACAGAATAAACTCCGCCGGAACCGGAAACAACAATTGCCGTACTATCAACATTTATATCAACATCAATTACATTTCCTAATTTTATTGTACTAACTTCAACGGGGTTATCAGGATCGGAAACATCAACAATAATTAAACCGTCCCATGAGTTCGTTATATAAACGTAATTACCATTACTTTTCATATTTAGCATTGGTCTTGGCAGAAGAAATTCACCCTTTTTCACCGGAGCAGCCGGATCAGTAACATCAAGGATTTTCAAGTAACTTCCGTCGCTGTAATAAGCATAATTACCGGTAACCGAAACGTCCCAACACGCACCATGTTTATATTGTGCAAGTTGGCTAATATTTTGGTTCGATTGAGCATGAATAAAATTATTGCCATGTATAAAATAACTAACAACCAATACGAAAATAAACCTATAACTTAATTTCATATAAACTCCTTTTTAATATAATTATTTAAGTAATAATAATTTCTTACCTAAAGAAATATTGTTCTCTTTTAATGTATAAATGTAAATTCCGCTGGATAAATTTTCCGCATTAAAAGTAACTTCGTAATTTCCTTTTACCATATTTTTCTTAACAAGATTAGCTACTTCTTTACCCAAAACATCATAAACTTTTAATGATACAAATCCGGGTTTTGAAATCTGATATTTAATTTTTGTTGTTGGATTAAACGGGTTAGGATAATTCTGAGACAATTCGAATTTCCCGGGTATTTTCCCATTGTCTGAAACTGAAGTTAACGGAGCAACCGGGTCAGCTATAAAAACTCCTCTCCCATAAGTTGCCGCAACAATTTTATTTGAATAAGGATCATATTCAATATCATTCACATAGCAGACCGCAGGAAGATTTTCTGAATACTTAAACCAATGAATACCTTGATCCGTTGTAACAAACACTCCAAAATCCGAACCGATATAAATTATATCATTTGCCTGCCGCGTTGGATCGGCTACAACACATCTGGCATTCACCATATCAGGAAGATTACCGGTTATATCTCTAAAACTCACACCATGATTTTCAGTCATTACAATACGTCTGCCTGATGTACCTGTTAATGTTACAAAAACCGGTTCCAGCCCCATACTACTTGTATAAATATCCGTTACATATTTATTTTCCCAAAAACTTTCTGCATTAGGAATAGCGGTTGGTACACCGGTTGAATTTAATATTCTTAGGGGAAATTTATTGTCAATTGTTTTGCTATCTATTAAACCGGCATAAACGAAATTATCATGAGTTACAGCAATCTTATTTACATAGAATCCAAAGTCATATAATTGATGCCAGGGTAAAACTCCGTTATCAGCACGATAAATTGCATTTTTAAGATTAACATAAAAGTGATTACCATTATAAACAAGATTAGAATTCCAAGGTGTTCCGGCTGGCAAACCGGTTGAAAAACCAGACGAACCGTCACTACAATTTAACTTAGGTGTTTGTATCCTGAAAGAGCTGAGAGTATCAATCCCAATGAGTGTCGAATATTGTATGCCGTCCTTAAAAGCAATATCACCACCGTCACAGCAAGTGATGAAATGCCACTGTTTGAATTCATCTGGTCCGCGCTGTATACCATTGTCTTGTGTCCCTACGTAATACCTGCTCCCACCAAACAAACCACCATTTTCAGGACTTACAGTCAAATTATTAATTTGTGAAATTGACAAGGAACTATTACCGATAAAACTAAAATTTGTTCCATTGTCTGTTGACTTCATTAAACCGCCGTCGTTTAGAACGTAAATAGTTCCATTATGACTTACATCATCCCATAAAAACTGTTCGTCTTCATGTATTTTCCCCAATTGATTCCCGAATGAACTAGTCCAACTATTTCCTCCATCAGATGATTTATAAAGCGAGCGTTCATTTGTGCCGGTCCATACTAAATTTCCATTAGAATTATCTACCAAAATCGTATTATTATACGACATTTGTCCTCCGGGGAATGGCTTGACTACTTTAACCCAGTTGTCACCACCGTCATCAAACCTCCAAATTCCTTCCAAGCTTTTGTTATTAGGTGATGTTACGTTTGCATATACCTTATTGTGTAATCCTAGCAATGATGATGCAAGAGTAATTCGTTTAGTAGTATCGTTTTTGGATGATAAAACTCTATCATTCCACGATCCAGCTATTCCATTATTTGAGCTAAACTTAATACCCGACCCTATCGCGCCTGTCGGAGTCCCAGCAGCCACAACATTAAAAGTTCCCGAAAGTAAACCTCCTGTATAAACAACATCATAATATTCTCCGGTTAAAACACGGGAAAAGCTTCCACTACCATCTTTCCTAAAAAGGCCGGCTTTTGTTGATGCAAAAACAATATCATTAGAGGTTGCTGATGAGGCAGGTCTGACGGTTATCTTAGATACATATCCAAGTGTATAATAAGGTGGTGTAACGTCTTCCCAAGTTAAACCGAAATCGATACTATGGTAAATTTTGCCAATCGAAATTCCTGCACCATTACCTTTATTTCCAGTTCCAATCCAAACATCACCGCTTTTACCGGGGTTGGTTGCAATTGTTGCAACCGTAGGACAAGGTAAGGAATCTAGAATGACCTGCCAAGTATTCCCCCGGTCGGTACTTTTCCATAATCCCCCGCTTGCAGCTCCAAGATACATTATATCAGTATTTACCCAATCTTGAGCAAAGCTTATCACTCTACCACTATAAATTACATCCGTCCTGCTAAGGGGAGTGCTGGCAAGGCATGTTTCAGGAATACCGAATGGACCTACACTTTCCCAAGTGGTATTGGTCTTTTTGTTCAATAATCGGGAATGATATTCCGGAGCAATATCATTTAAACTCTTTCCCGCTTTTAAGTAATTCATTCTTTCTTGTGCAACTTGTTGCTTAGATTCAGGATAGTAATAGTTAATTTGATGTTTATTTTCTACTGACTCCGATGATTTTTCCGGTTTTGATTTATTAATTTGCTTCTGTTCAAGTAAATTGAAAGGAGAGGTTTTAAGAACTATTAAAAAAACAACGGCTGTTAAAATTGTACTAACTAATCTTATATAAGTGTTTTTCATAAATGCTCCTGTTATTAATTGCAAACTTGTTTTTAGCTATAATGAATGCTCTCTGACTAATATAGTCATTTTAAAGATTTTGATTGCCAGTTTACGAAACAAAGGAAGTCTAATAAGTTGTAATTATGGGAAGGAGATGATGATTACAATTTTATTTAATATTTTAAA
>CBEVZC010000186.1:0-5328 GCA_965554225.1 uncultured bacterium
TATAAAATTAGAGGTTTTGTTTATTTAACCTTTCCGGCACTTAATAATTTTTATAATTTTGCAATATAAATTTGGAACTTTTTATTTTCATAAATGTAAAGAATCTTTAAAGAATAATTTTCATCATATCAATTTATTATAGATTTATGGTTGAATTTAAATATTAGGAGGTACTATGACAGACGTAAAAACAAAAAAGTCAAAATATCAGTTTAAAGCTGAGACTAAAAAATTATTAGATATTCTTGTTCACTCGCTTTATACTCATAAAGAAATATTTTTAAGAGAACTCATATCGAATGCATCTGATGCGATGGATAAAATAAGATTTGAATCGAATAAGGGAACGGAATTTAGGGACAAAGACTTGCCTCTGGAAATAAATATTCATGTCGATAAAGATAAAAAAATTCTATATGTAGAAGATGCCGGTATTGGTATGACGAGAGAAGAGTTAGTTAAAAATATCGGTACCATTGCAAAATCCGGATCGGAAGAATTTCTTAAATTACTTGCAGAGCATAAAGAAGATGCAAACAATATTATCGGACGGTTCGGTATCGGTTTTTATTCTGTTTTTATGGTGGCAAATAAAGTAGTAATTAAAACTCAATCTTATCTGAAAGACGAACCGGCAATGAAATGGGAGTCGGATGGGCTCGGGAGCTATGTGATTGAAACACTCGAGGAAGATAAAAAAAGGGGCACCACTATTGAAATCCACCTTAAAGATGATATGGATGAATACACTGAAAAGTACAGACTCGAATCAATTGTAAAAAAACACTCCAGCTTTATTTCCTATCCTGTCAAGGTTGAAAACGAAGTCGTAAATACAATGCAGGCAATTTGGCGTGAGCCTAAATCTTCAGTTAAGAAGGAACAGTATGTTGAGTTCTACAAATTTTTAACTTACGATACGGATGAGCCTTTGGAAACAATTCATACTTCGGTGGATGCACCAATTCAATTTAGCGCTCTTCTTTTTATTCCGAAAAGAAACATGGACGTTTTTGGCTTTAATAACAGAGAAGATTACGGACTTGATCTCTATGTTCGCAGGGTTCTGATTCAACATAAAAACAAAGATTTGTTACCTGAATATTTAGGTTTTATAAAAGGTGTTGTTGATTCGGAAGATTTACCGTTAAATATTTCACGAGAAACTCTACAAGAAAATATAATTTTTACAAAAATTGCAAATAGCGTAACATCTCAAGTTTTGTCTCATTTAACAAAAATGGCTGAAAAAGAACCGGATAAATATAAGGACTTTTGGACTGCGCATGGCAAATACTTTAAACTCGGTTATACTGATTATGCTAATCAAGAAAAATTTATGAAACTTTTGCGATTCAATTCATCGGAGTGTAAAGATGAAAACGAGCTTGTTTCATTGGAAGATTACGTTCAAAGAATGAAGGATAAACAAAAAGAAATTTATTATGTATTAGGCAATAGTCGCGCTGCTGTAAACCTCGATCCTCATTTGGAAATTTTTAGGAAAAAGGGTGTGGAAGTGCTTTACTTATATGAACCGTTAGATGAATTCGTGCTGACTTCAATAATGAAATATAAAGACTTTGAGTTTAAACCAGTTGACCAAGCGGATTTGAAAAAGGTTAACAAGCTAAAAGATCTTGAAGAGAAAGATGATGATGTTGAAAAGTTGTCTAAAGATGAAGAATTACAATTTTCAAGTCTTATGTCGAGAATAAAAGAGATTTTGGGGGACAAAATTACCGAAGTTAAAGAATCGTCAAGATTGTTAAACAGTCCGGCTGTGCTTGTTAATCCCGATAATTCAATTTCCTCATCGATGCAGAAAATAATGAATATTACCGGTCAAACTCAATCGGTTCCTAAAAAAATTATGGAAATAAACAAAAATCATAAATTAATTAGAAACTTGATAAAAATATACAAGAATAATCCCAAGGATGAATATATATCAACAGTTGCAGAGCAGTTATACGAATCAGCTCTTTTACTTGAAGGCTTCTTAACTGACCCCCATGAAATGGTGAATAGAATTAATTCTTTATTAGAAAATTCAAGTGATTGGTATACTGCCGTTAAAAAATTATAACTAAATAATTATTTTAGAAAAATAAAAAGTCTCGTCGTGATGAATATTATTTATTCGGCGGGACTTTTATATTATATTTGTAATTATGATTTTTCTATTTCAGACTCAAATATCGGCTGAACACAATATTCCAATGTTATGGTATAAAATTGCTATAACTATTTTGATAGGTTTCTTAGTAGGTATTGAAAGAGAAAGAGATAAAAAATCTTCCAAAATTTTTGCCGGAGTAAGAACATATCCATTGATTGCAATTTTAGGATTTCTTGCAGCCTTTGTTACTTCTTTTACTTCATATATTGTTTATGCTGCTATTTTCTCTGTATTCGGCTTCCTTGTAATAATATCTTATTATTTCTCAAGTTTGAAAGGAGGAATAGGCGGTACATCGGAAGTGACTCATTTTCTTGTTTTCCTGATGGGATCGTTAATATTTTGGAATTATATTCTTTTAGCCAGTGCAATAGTTATTGTTGTTGAAGTCTTTTTAACATTTAAATCCGAGTTTAGAGCTTTTGCCGGAAAAGTAGATAATGAGGATATTTATGCGGTTATTAAGTTCCTGATTATCACAATTATTATTTTACCGCTTTTACCCAATGAAACTTATGGTCCCTTCAATGTTCTAAATCCGAGAAAAATTTGGTATATGGTTGTCCTCATTTCCGGAATTAGTTTTGTCGGTTATATTCTGTTTAAATTACTTGGGGCAAATAATGGAATATTTTTGCTTTCAATTTTGGGCGGAACCGCATCCAGTACAGCAACAACTTTATCTTTCGCGGGTCAAAGCAAGGAAATACCCGGCCTTTCCCGAAATCTTGCAGCTGGCAGTGTACTGGCATCTTCTGTTATGTTCCCAAGAATCTTGTTTATTATATTTTTATTCAATTATAATTTTGCTGCGGAGTTATTTTTACCAATGCTATTTTTTACACTGGTAGGTGCAGCATCGAGCTATTTTATTTGGGATAAAAAGGGAGCTCAACAAGCTCAGGAAATAAATCTTACCAACCCTTTCAAATTGATGTTCGCAATAAAATTCGGTTTACTTTTCGGAGCTATCCTTTTTGTTTCGGCGGCAGCTAATCACTATTTAGGGAACGAAGGTGTTTACTATTCCAGTATTTTCGGAGGTCTTGCAGACTTAGATGCAATGGCTTTGTCGATGGTTGATATGGTTCAGAAGTTAATTCCCCTAAAAGTTGCTGCAGTATCAATTATAATTGCTTCTACAATGAATACTTTTGTAAAAACTCTTATTGCTACAACTTTGGGCTCTAAAGAGCTGAGAAAGTCAGCTATCATCGGGTTTACTCCGATTTTAGTGGTGACAATTCTCTATTTAATATTTGAACTAATTTGATGTTGATTCCTTGAAAATTTAAGTTTCGTAAAAAGCTCTCCGGCAGTATTGAATTTTTTTAAGTAATGAATTTCTACTTTTGCTCTATTTTTAACAAGCCAGCTAAGGGATATCTTCATCTTTTCCAAATCCTTTTCCTGCATACCTGCAATCAAGTTTATATCATGGTTAAAGTAACCTTGTATTATATCTTCAAAATTATAAGAGGTATCTACAAAATAATCTTTTATGTATACTTTGCCCTCCAGGAGAAGAATGAAATCTGTTTCACCGGAATCTTGTATTTCAAACAACACTTTTGCTTTGTTTATCGGTTCGGCAAGGATTGAAGATTTGTTTAATTGATTTAAAAGTGAATCAACAGTATCGCGCACAATTGCAGCTTCTTCATATTTTTTTTGTTCGGACAATTGTTTCATTCTGCGTAACAGTCTATCCACCGCAAATTGATTTTTCCCTGATAAATAATCATATACTTTTTCCAATTCAAGTTTGTAACTGTTTAGTGCGGATAAATTTACACAGGGAGCTAAACACCGCTCAATATCTGCTAAATAACATCTTTTATTTTTATTAAATTCTTTATCGTTACATTCTCTTAACTGGAAAGTTCTATCTATTATTTCAACCATCTTATTAGCGGTAACCCTATTGCTATACGGACCGAAATAATCACTTCCGTCAAAATCGAAATGTGTAGTAACCTTAACAAGTGGAAAATTTTGGCTATTGCAGATATTTATAAAATAATTTTGTGAATATCTTTTTAATAATGTATTTAACGGCGGCGAGTGCATTTTAATTAATTCTGCCTCAGCAAGTAGTGCCGTTAATTCGGATTTTGTTCTATGGAACCCAAGCCTGGAAGACATTCGCACTATCTTTTTCGTTTTTCTCGGTGCAGCGCTTGAAAAATAACTATTTACTCTGGTTCTAAGTGATTTGGCTTTCCCTATATAAAATATTTTATCTTTTGTATTTTTGAAAAAATAGACGCCCGGTTTGTCCGGAAGCTTGTTGAAATCCTCAGCTAATTTTTTCTTTACGATTCTAAAAGTTTTATTGGTCTTTGGAAGTGATTGAAAAGCCAGAAGCTCGGATGAAGTATTAACATCAAATTCGTCTTTCAATTTTTTTATCAGTTTAACCAAAACTTTAGCTGTTACGGTTGCATCGCCAAGAGCGCGGTGAACATTTTTATGTCTTATCCGCAGATGTTTCCTAACATCACCAAGTGACTTTTTCCTAAGCTGCGGTAAAGCTTTCCTCGATAATTTTAATGTACACAAAGTTGTATAATCTTTCAAAATCAGGTCTGCTTTTGTAAATTCATTTTTCAAAAAAGCGTAATCGAATCTTAGGTTGTGACCTACTAAAATTGAATCACCGATAAAATCTTCAATTTTTTGAGCAACTTCATCAAAGCGGGGAGCATCTTTTACATCCGAGTTTGTAATTCCGGTCAATAAAGAAATTGAACTAGGAATTTCCGTTCCCGGATTTAGAAAAGTACGGTATGTATCAGTTATTTTCAGATTTACAACTTTTACCAAACCAACTTCAATTATTTTATTTTTATCAGCCGACAAACCGGTTGTTTCAACATCTATAACAGTAAATTCGGTTTCATCGGGGCTTAGTGTTTTAAATGAAACATTCTGCATAAAGTTTTTATAATTTTTACGCTTAATTTATGAAAACTACTAACTATTATTTGATAAAAGTATTACTTTGCGTTTTAAATCTAATAGTTTAACTAGTAAGTTTGTAATTAAAGGCAAAAAGTCAAACCTAGTTGAAATTCGAAAGACTCCATAGAATTAAGCAACCATTGACTTCTCAAGTTTTAGTTCGGTTTTTAATGCATCTCTTA
>CBEVZC010000187.1:0-5299 GCA_965554225.1 uncultured bacterium
GAAAAATGCTTTTATAAAAGTTTCCTTTTTCCAATCTGCAAGTAGTATTAAAGAAAAAGAAAGTCCGGATAATGGAGATACCAAGCAGGCAAATAGGAAAGCAATTGTAGCTAAGATATATTTTTTATCTAAAAAGAAATATAAAAATGATAAAATACTTACTAATTGTAATGCATAAATTTCACCAAAAGTGTTATGAAACCAAATGCTGGGGATTAAACCTGTGAATACTGAAATTATTAACGATTTGTATTTAGAGATGCCGAGTTTTACCCAAATTAGAAAAGTTAGTCCTATAATAAAACCACCGGAAATAGCCGAGACTAACCCTGCCGGCCAAACTGTTGTAAATAACCGTTCCGGCATTAAATGATACATAATCCACAAAACAATTGTGTGCCCTAAATGATAATTAGGCAGAACAAGATCGCCCAAAAGAGATTTATAATTTAAGTAAGCATACTTTAAAATTGGAGTATCTGCAGAAGAACGGCACGCGAATGTTAAAACATCGGCACGAGATGTCCAAAAAGATATTTGTACCGAGTAGAATATAAAGAATCCTACGGTAAGCAGTATAAATATTTTTGAGGGTTTTATTTCTGTAAATTTTTCCAATAGTTTGATTTCATTAAATATTAAAATAAGTTTTAACTTTTTTCTCCATAACCATATCTATATTTAGACATAGATTTCTTTACTTCACAATCATTCACAACAGTACCGCAAAGATGAATATTTGCTGCTTTTATTTCCGTAGTTGCCCATGATACACTTTCTTTTAAACTTACTCCCGGGCGGACAACCAACAATGTGTTTTTTACAAGTTTTCCCAGTGATAAAGCATCGGCAACTCTTGTAATTGGAGGAGTATCAAACAATATAACATCATAATAGTTTAATTGTTGTAACATTTTTTCCATTTTTTTAGAACCAAGTATCTCGCCTGAAATATTAGAAACCGAACCGCTTGGTAAAATGTCGATGTTGACTAATGTACTTGCATGACCGGATATTTTAACCGGTTTATAAATGTTTGGTGTATCGGATTCATCTTGCAAATAGTTAATAAGTCCGGGTACATCTTTTTCCATTCCGAACATTTCCGCTATTTGGGGTTTTCTAATATCACAATCAATAATTAAAACTCTTTTGTTAGAATACGCCATTGTAAGTGCTAAATTTGCTGTGGTTGTTGTTTTCCCGGCATTTTCTTCCGAACTTGTAATCATCAGATATTTGTTATCTTTATCAATACAATGGTTTAACTTTGTCTCCAGCACTCTATAAGCTTCTTTATAATTGAAAGCTTCATCCAATAATGTAACAAATCGTTTCGAAACAGAAGTTGTTGATGAAATTTGTGTTTTTATGGATTTTGTATAAGGAGGAATAACGCTTAAAATGGGAAAATTAAAATCTCTTTCTATTTCGTAAATATCATTCATCTTTTTATCGGTGAATTCAAATACAAACAATCCGACAAGACCCAGCACTAATCCTAAAAATAAAGCTGCAATATAATTTTTCTTTTTATTAGGGGAAATAGATTTTGTTGGATTCGATGCGCTTTCTAAAATTATTAAATCTTGTATTTTCGATAATTCGGCAATTCGCATTTCCTCTCTTTTATCAAGCAGCAAAGTAAACATTTTTTCATATACGTTTTTATGTCTTAGTAATTCTGCTAACCTATTTTGTTTCCCGGGTAAGCTGTTTAGTTTATACGTGTACTCGTCTATTAATTTATTTATTTTCTGCCTTTTCTTCTTAATTGCATCAATTAAAATTTTATAAGCCGTAATAGTATTATTATTATATTTTGATAAATTTGTGTTTATTTGATTTATTTGATTAGTTAAGATTTTTACATCCGGATGCGATTCTGTTCTCTTTTGAAGCAATTCCAGTTTCTTTAATTCTAAATCGGAAAGCTGACTTAATAATGAGGGAAAAGGGGAATCGATCTGCTGATTAGTCGGGGGCGTTAAATAAGTCTGATCAACGTATCCTTTTTTCATCATTTGGACTTGAAGATCGTCAGCTTTATTTGTGTACTCAGCCAATTCGAGAGAGGTTTGAAATTTTTCTGTTTCGAGATTACTAAGAAAATCTATTAAATTTCTCGATCTTTCATCTATTGAAACTAACTGTTCCTTTGATTGATAATTGGTAAGTTCATTCTCTGCGTTTTTTAGTTTTTTCTGAACTTCTTTTAATTGTTTATCTACAAATTTATACGAGTATCTTATATTTTCCCTTTGTTTCGATATTTTTAAGTTTCTAAAATTTTTCGCAATATTATTTGCAATAGTTTTTGCTTCAAATGGTGAAGAGGATCTAACGGAAATTTCAAACATGTTAGTTGTTCCTTTTCGGGTAATAAAAATGTTGTCGTATAAATTATCATATACTTCGTTATAATCTTCTAATTGTATTTCAATTTCACTACCCCATTTTACATTAGGCCATTTAATTTTGCACGAAAATTCAGGTGATTTTAAATACCCGGTTGAATCTGACTTATAAGTAGTATTTTCTTCAGAATTATTGATCAATTCAAAAGAATTGTCATCAATTTTTCTGATAGTATATATTTGATTAAAATTATCGAAGGATAAATTTATATCTTGTAACTTGGGTAGAATACTTTTTACGTTTTTATCGAATTCCGATGAATAAAAAATATCAAAATAAAAATTGTCTAAACTCATTTCATTTTCATCAGGAATAGTAATTTTTCTTACTGTTAAAGTTAATCCAAGATCTTTAATAACTCTATTAAGTACATCTCTGGTTTTTACTAATGCCATATCAGTTTCAATAACGTCATGTGATTTCAAGAAAATCAAACTACTCAATTGATCGGATGCGTTATTTGATTCCAGATTTTCTTTTTTCAATAAAACAGTTGCTTCGTATGTAGGTGATTTAAAAGCATTGTAGAGAAAAGTAAAAAGCATTGCCAGAAGTATAGTAATTATAATAACGGATTTTCTCCTTTTGATGATATGGAAAATATCACTTAAGCTAATTTCACCTTTCCCTGAAGCCGGGTTACTATGTTTCATATCTGAAGTCGTCATTTTTTTACCGTCTAGTTTATAATTCTTATCTAAAAAAGATTGCGAAAATGGAAGCTACAACTGCAAGTGCTGAAATAACTATTGATGCATCGTTTGATTTTGACCAGAATGTTCTGGGTACAAAAATTTTATCGCCTGATTGTAAGTTTATATCACTTAATGTTTCACCGTCTTCCAGTACTTTTTCGGCATCGAATTCAATTTTGTTATTGTTACGTGTAACATAAATATCATCCATATCGGCGCTGTTTGTTTCACCGCCTGCAATTGCCAATAAATCAGTAATAGTTTCATATCCCGTTATATGGTAAACTCCGGCGCTGTTAACTTCTCCCAAAATACTAACTCTAAAAAGAGGCTGAACGGTTAGTTCGGGGTCCTTATAAAGAGAATCGTATTTCTGAAGAATAATATTTCGAAGCGCGTTAAATGACATGTTGTTTGCATCGAATATTCCGATATAAGGTAATTGCAGTGTACTATCTTTATGAACAAAATAATCACCGCTTACATTATCTGAAACGTTTAGCAACTTTACTCTAACTCCATCTCCCGGTTTTAATATTTGTGCCGATAGAGATATAGTCATTGTAGTAAAAATCAAACTAAAAATTACTAATGCTTTTTTCATCTTTTTTCTTGTATTTGTTTTCAAAATATTTTTACTCTAATATTATTTAATAGTTTGTTTTCTGGTTGCAAATAGAAGAATCAACTCTGTTAATAATGTGATTATGATCAAATACGGAAGAGATAAGTTGTACCGAAATGTTAAATTTTATAGGCTTTATTTTTCTTTGTTAGATGATGATGAGTCTTCATATTTACTAAACGGAAATTTGATGAAAGAATTTTTAGTATTTTTCTAAATATCTCTTCTTTTTTACCGCTGGGAATTTCCATACCCGGGAAAAATGATAACTCCGGAACCAAATCGCTGCCTAATAAATCTGTCGGGTGAAGCAAAAAGTTTAATTCCGATTTTGTTATTTTACTAAAGAAAATGGCGTTCCTTAGATAAAAATACATCAATTTTTCTGAAAAGTTAGCTAAATAGAATAAATAGCTAAAGTGAATAGGGGTTTTGATAATAGGGAAGGTTGATACTGGTATTTCCCTGATTTTTTTTGATCCACCAATATTCCAAAAATACGGATTTATTGATCTGAATCCTTCGGCAAAATTTCCGTAAAGATTTTTTAATTTATCTTTCTCTTCATCTGTAAGTTTAGCGGAAGCAAAGAAAAATTTTCTGGCAATTGGTCCTATAAACGTAGGAAATGTTGAAGCATCGTATTCGTAATCGTTCTCAATCAAAATTTCAAAGAGATCTTTTCCCCAGCTGAAACCGGGAGCTCTAAATCCGATGGTTTTTTGACCGGCAGCAATTAAAATTGCTTCTTCGGCCGATAAAATATCTTCTCTAAGTTCGCCTTTTGAGTAAAGATGAATAAATGTATCGTGATTAAAAGAGTGATTTGCAATTTCGTGACCGTTTTTGCTGACCAAACTTAAATATTCTTTATTTTTATCTAAAATAGCATCTTGACCAATTACAAAAAATGTAATTTGCAGTTTTAATTCATTTAGAATGTTAAGAAAATTCGGAATGAATTTATCGAAATAAGAAGGGAAACTCTCCCAGCCGGAGTCTCCATGTGTCTTCATATAAGACCATTGATTATCTAAATCCAGAGAAATACTTGCCAGTGGTTTCATTTAAACTTTTTTGTTATGATATATATAATCTACAACTTTATTTGCAAGATCAACACTTGAATTCCATGAAGTTATTGAAGGATAAACTTGTGCCGATGTTGCCAATAGTATTTTTGAATTCCCTGATTGGATTTTTGGCTTTAGTTTAGAATATCCGAGCGGGTAAATCGGTTCCACAAAAGGTGCTTTAAATATTTTTATATCAATAATATCATTATCGGTTAACGGTAAATCCGAAAAAAGATTTTGTAGTTGCTTCTTCCACCTTTCGGCAATTGATTCGTTATCTTCCTTAAAAAGTTCAGAATCTTTACTGCAATATTTCATTGTGTAAGTTAAGTATTGGTTGTTGTATTGTTCAATATTAACAAGTTCCGACATTTCCACAACGCCGTCGAATTCCGTATTGGAATTTACAACAGGCTGCCAATAAAAATTATCAAGAGGTTTCTTAAGGAAAAATAAAGCGTTTACAACACCTTGATAAGTTAAGT
>CBEVZC010000188.1:0-5265 GCA_965554225.1 uncultured bacterium
TTTGATAAAGTTCAATATTTTTACTTTTCTTTAACATATGCCATGCGCTTATTCCAATAACAAAAAAGGCTGCTGTGCTCATTCCTGCAAAAAATACATGTGGAAATTGTGCCAAAACATGTCCGTTTGTAATAATAGCAAGGAAATCGGTCATTTCTGCTCTTCCGTTATTCAGCGCATAACCAACCGGCTGCTGCATAAATGAATTAGCAACTAATATCCAAAATGCCGACAAGTTAGAGCCTATAGCAACAAGCCAAGCTGTTGTAAGATGGACTTTTTTAGAAAGTTTATCCCACCCGAAAATCCATAAACCGAGGAAAGTTGACTCCATAAAGAAGGCAAGGAGAGCTTCGATTGCTAATGGTGCACCGAAAATATCTCCCATAAATCTGGAATATTCAGACCAATTCATACCAAACTGGAATTCTTGTACAATACCGGTAGCAACACCAATAGCAAAGTTAATTAAAAAGAGTTTGCCCCAGAATTTTGTCATTTTTTTGTAGTCTTCATTACCCGTTTTAACATATATAGTTTCTAGAATAGCTATAAAAATTGTTAAACCGAGAGTAACAGGTACAAAGAAAAAATGATAGACTGTAACAATGGCAAACTGCCACCTTGCAATAGCAACTGCATCCATATTTTACTCCTTTGTTTTTTTGAATTTTAACATTATTTATATTTTAAGTCAGAATCAGTAAAAACAAATTCCGAAATTTTTTTCCTTTTTAATTGATTTATAATTTTATTTTCTTCGTCCATAAAAAATTTATGAATATTACACGGTGCGGAAAGAGGACAAAAATTATCTTCTGTAATACATTCACTTATGGTTTTATCGAAACCGACAGCAGATAATATTTGAAACAAAGACAATTCTTTTGGATTTTTGTTTAAATAAACTCCGCCATTTGTCCCTTGCTCAGTTCCAACGATGGAAGCTTTTTTAAGTTTGTAAACCAATTTGGTTGTATATGGTTTTGTAAGCAATAGTTTTGCAGCAAGTGTATTTATCGAGATAATATCCTTGTGATAATATCCCCCAAGATAGGCAGAAATTCTAATTGCAAAATCAAATTCTCTCTTGAATAAAAATAACACTTTATGTCCTAAATAATATACTATACAAAATTAGTATAGTATTGAATAAAATGCAACCTCATATACAATTTATTTTAATAAGTATGAATATTACATGGCAAAAGTGCGTACCGTGATAATTATAGTCTAAAAATTATTCAATACGGTTATAAAATCTTTTATTGAGAAAATGTAAATCCCATAAATAAAAATTTAATCAAACAAGTTAGGCTGTGGGAAGTTTAACTACATTCTGGATTTTAAACGTAGTTCTACAGTTGTAAAAATTGTATTTATACTATTTCACCGGGAAAACTAAAAAATAGTTTGAGGGATAAAAAACAACTTAATTAGAAAATAAATTAAACTTTGCTCCAAATTGACTCAATTAAATAAGAGAGAATAATAGTTTAATTCAAATTATTCCAGTTTAACAACATCTTAAAATTGTTTTTGAATTTAAGAAAATTTTACTAGTGTTTCCTTACCATTCTAAGCATTTTAAAATTCAGTATCAAAAACCTAATAAATTGAATAATTATGTTTCCTCTTTTAAACTTTCTTAACTTTGTGGGAACCGGAGGATAATAACTCTGTTCGTATGGTTTTCTTAATTGTGTCATTTATAAAACTCCTTACAGTTATTCAGGTATAATTTTCCAAAAAGGATTAGCTTTCCCTTTGTAAAGAAATGCAAAGTGAAGTAAGTGCTTAATCCAGTGTCCTGCCAAACCAATCTCTCCGCTTGTATAAGTAATATCTCTACCAGTTTCAGGGAATTTTTCGAAATCCGGAACAATTGGGTACATTGTCATAGAAACAGCAGTTCCATTAAATTTGTGGAATCCGGCGGAGGCAATACAAGCAGCTCCCATTTTTGCCATTGAAGCTGTTCTTGTCGGTTTATCGGAAATTCCGTTCATCATATCAATAATACTATAAACAACCTCTCGAGCCATAACTCCGGAAGGCATACCTGTACGAGGAGGAGTTGGTGATATAGGTATACCATTCGGATTGATTTGTGGTTTTGAAATTGCATGAGGGGGCGCGAAAGCAATTCCGACGGCAAAAATATTTTTATATGTCGGATTTTGATACGTTGATGGCCAATCCGAGGCTTTCCATTCTTCATATGGCTTTTTAGTATAGTCGGCATCTACTTTCATAAATCCATTCGGGGCAAAAAGGGTAGAAGTAATATCTTCGCCTAATTTATTAAAACTGGAAATACCTACACCCGAGAAAGGAGGTAATAGCATTGCAAAGTCTTTGCTAACCGTCTTTGATTCACCCTTAAGATTTTCATAATATATTTCATTTTCTGCAACATTCTTTACATGGACACCGGTGCGCCATTCTATTCCGCGTTCAGTAAAAAGGGATTCCGTAAATATACGGCTATGAGTAATAAAACCGCCCTTCTTAATATGGGAACCGCCTATACCAAAATCTCCAATTTCGTTTTCATTTGTCAAATTAATTATTTTTGCTTTATCTCTTACACCTTTTTTACGCAACAAGTATTCAACATTGAACAAATATTCAAATGCAGCTCCTTGGCAAGTGCACATACCATGCCCTGTACCTATAACAAAAGTTTGCTTCTCGCCTCTCTTAATTCTTTCGATTGATTCATTCAGTTGTCTAAATGCATCAGTGGCATGAGAAGGAGTACAAACGGAAGTGCTATGCTTTCCAGGACCTAATCCTTCTGTAGCTTCAAATTTTAATTTTGGTCCTGTAGCATTCATTAAAAAATCATATTGAACTTTTTCAATTTTACCAACTTTCCCATCTTCAGTGTATTCAATTTTTACATAGGGTAAATTAGATTCGTTATCGCCTTCAGGATGAATACTAATTGCTTTAGCTTGAATATAAGTAGCTCCCATTTTTTTGTAAACGGGTTTTAAAGGAAATATAACTTGACTAGTTTTCATTGAGCCGACGCCGACCCAAATATTTGAAGGTATCCAATTCCAGTTACTATTTGGAGAAATTACGATTAACTCGTGTTTACCTTTGAGTTTTTTGCTTGCGTGTAAAGCCGCAGTATGTCCTGCTATTCCTGCACCGAGGATGACTAAACGCCCCATAATTTACTCCTATATTTTTAGTAGAGTTTATTTATATCATAAATTATAAAAAAAATATCAAATATCTTATTGAAAATAATTAATATTTTCTAATTGAGTAAGAATATTAGATTTACAAAAATTATTGTAATTAAAAATTTAGAATGGATATTTTATTTAAGAGAAATTGTTTGAATATCAATTCTCTCAACTAATTAGGTTTTTAGCAGGGGAAAATAAATAGTTATTATTATTGAAATTAAAAAAACAAAACGATTTAATTTATTATCTACTGCACCTTAAAAATTTGAGTGTGCGGCACAAAAGCAAACCATGCAAAGGCAAAATAATCACCATGCAGAATTGATTCAAGTTGAGAGCCCTTCAAATCACCGGCTATTGCTCTTCCGGTAATATCCCAAGTTGAATTTGTTTCTCTATCTTCAAATTGACCTTTTCTATAATCAAAAGTCAGATATCTATTATTAACAAATGGTTTAAATACGCCCGTTGAACCAGATTCTTTTGAATTGCTTATTTTCAATTCATCTAAGGCAGATACAGCACCAGGAGAATGAAACACTACAATTGGTAAACTGTTTATGGAATCATTAATTACTCTTAATTTAGATGTGATTTCATATGGATATGCTTTACCTATATTGCCGAGTCTTACACCAATAACTTTTTCATTAGCTGGGAGCCTATCATCCTCAGGTCCTTTATACATGAAGGGAGTCTGGTCAATGTCGTCATAACCTCGGTACGGATTATAACCGTATTTTCTTTTATACCCTGTTTCTCTTGAAAGAATTTTACCGTTGGGGTAAGCATCAGAAAATTGTTTAAAGGAAATAATTTGCGAATTTAATAATTTTAACGTATCTCCAACCATATCTCCAACAATTGCTTCACCGGTAAATTGCTGCCAAAAAGATTCCGAATACATATCGTACATGACTAAGTCTGAATTCCTAAGCAAACCTGAAACCCCAAATCCAAGCTCAACACCTTTCACTCTTCTATCATATACTAGAGAGCTATAACAAAGCGGACAGAAAGTAACCAATATAGGAATATTATTTAGTTTATCATTAACTATTTCATGCCATATCAAAATCTGTAATGGATATGCTCTTGCTTTTTTCCCTGAGACAAAAGAAATAACAGGTTCTTTCCATTCAAGCCAGTCAGAAGCTGCCTTAATCGAGATAAATTTGGGATTTAAAATTGCCGGTATGCCATCTTTGGGCGGACCCCCAGCCATTAACTCATTAAAATCAATTTTAGATTTACTAAAATTTGTCGACCAGTCCGGATAGGCCCTTAATATATGCTTTAGACTTTGTTGTGCCGAATTAGTCTTTGTTATAACTATTAGTATTAAAACTAAAGGTATTAAGAATAATTTATTTCTAACCATTGCATTTGTCCTCATCGTCAATTAGATAGCCGTATTAGGGTAAAATGCTGCCCATGCAAACCAATAAGCTATATAAGATGTTGTAGCTTTCAATTCTTGCCCGGCATTTGGCCCTTCTACAGCCACACCGAAAATATCCCATTTATTACCTAAATTATCCTGCATTACAATTGGCAGCTGGTTTTCTAAAGCTGTGAATTCTAACTTTTGGTTATTAAAAGTTCTTTCATAAGCAACAGTAAAATTCTTGCTGCTGCTTCCAACTACAACAATCGGTCTGCTAAACGAGTTATCATTAGACACAGTAAGCTCACCAAATGATGAAATTCTAAAAGCTTTTGCAACTCCGGCAACTATTAACCCAAAGACTCTTTCTTTTTGAGGAAGTCTTGTATCCTTATTATCAATAGGAAATAGAAGGGAATTATTGTTTGTTTTGTAATCACCGTAAGGATACACACCGTATGATCTTGCATAACCTGTACTGTTAGAAACTACAGCCGTACCCGGATACATTTCTTTCCATGTTTTCCAGGTTGTTTCGACCAGCTTATCTGTTTTAATGAATTTACCTATAAGTTCACCGTTAACGCATTCCAATTTCATTTGAGACCATCTGCTTCCTGTTTCTCTATCGTAAGGAATAAGATTAGTATTATAGAGCAGCCCGCTTACACC
>CBEVZC010000189.1:0-5211 GCA_965554225.1 uncultured bacterium
TAAAATATAAACATTTTTTAAAGATTTACATTTTTATTTGAACGCACAATGCATTAGATAAATTTTCCAAGCACATTACCGCCGCTATCCGATGCAATATTGGGACTGTATTTATTTGCTCTACTTTTACCTGAGATGGAGTTAACAAGAAAGTCCGGTTTGATTATTTCAAAACCCGAATTAAGTAATGTACTATAATTAGCGTGTTTTAGAAGTGAAACATTTCCGCTGTCAATAATTACTTTTTTATCAGGATAGTAAATACTATTTATTTTAACTTTTTGTGCACAAACATCAAGACTAAGAAAAAACAATACAAATATCATCAGTATTTGATTTGTCCGGTTATACATTTAATTGTTTCTAGATTATTAAGAAATATTTAGTATTATTCTAATAAAAGAGTATATCATTAGAAATAAAAGTTTAGCCCAATCCCAACTTTCGTAACAATATCGGATTCTTCAACATCGCGTTTTTCAGTACTTTGATAATTTTTCCTTTTAACTGTCTCGTTATATTTACCACTAACGGCACTGTAATATAATTTAACGTCCGAATGAACCGATAGTTGTTTATTAAAGAAGTATTCAGTCCCAAATCCTAATTGAAGTAAAAATGGTGAATTTAACTCTTCTATATATTCACCCCGATTATTTATGATAATTGTATTTTGATCCGGAAATAAATCTTTCTCTTCATCTTTAGCCCATGCAAAAGTTTTCCCAATTCCGGTTAGTATAAAAGCGCTTACTTTATTCGAAAATAAATCCATAAAGTAATATTTAATACCAAATTCAATTGTAAATTGCTTAAGCGTTTGCTCACTTTCAGTCCCATTGTTGTATGTGTTTATTGGATTTTCATATATTTGCTGAATAACCTTTTTATTTTTTATAAAAGCCGAATTATAAGCAAGATTAAAAGTTAAATAGAGTCGTTGGTGAAGGTTGAATGAAAATTGAGATTCTATCTGAGATGAGTAGTCTTCAACTGTTGAATAGTACCTATCATTGTTGTAATCGAAATAAATAACTTTTTTATCAAGCGAATTGGGCACATAAAATATTCCAAAGGAAAACTTTGGTCTTTTCTCATTTTTAACAATTTTTTCTTTTACTTCTTCCTTTGCTTCCATAATCTTAGAATCAAGTTTATTGGCTTTGTTAATTTCCTCTAGTCTGTTTTTAATAACTTGTTCAAGCGAATCAATGCTTGCGGAATAACCGGTTGCATCCGAATATATCTGTCCAAAACCGTTAAGGAAAGCCGATTTAATTAAGGGTAAATACACTTTTAGTTTTGAACCATGTGGACTTATGGTATTTATATTTGCATTGTCAATCTTAATTATTCTGCATGGATAAACAACATTTCTCTTCGTAATTATGGTGTCAAGTTGAGCAAGAATATTTGAATAGGAAAAAATTAATGTGACTATTAGCAACAACGATTTCATAATAGGCCTCCTCACTGAATTGTAGAATAAGGTTCACTAAATATTTTTAAATAAAGTATAGTAAATCACGCTGAGTTCTTTTTAAATATTTCTTTATTTTATTTGGTATTGTTAAATTTTTTGCTCAACAATTGTAAACACGTAACAATAAATTAAGTAGATTTATTTCTAAATTAAAAAGATGTTATAATCCTTTTTAAAAGGTAATTATTCAAATAGAGAATAACAATATGGTACCGAATATTTGCCCCGTAAATATTCGATATTACGGAAATCAGAACAAATATATGATAGATGATACGTTAAGGAAATTAAGATATGTTTAGTAATAAGTTTGATTTTCTGATCAGCAGATTCTTTTTAGTTAAATACTAAGTAATATCTGCTGTCAACAACCAATTACAAAATATAATTGACCTTTCTTTGTAGCGGGGACAGTCCGCCGCGGCGGATTGAACCTGCAACTATTAATTCCTAGATTAAAAATCGTTTGAATATAAATTAAAATGAAAATTTAGAAACATCTATAGACAAGTTGAATGTTTTATTAAAATTTATGCCATTTGTATTTCCCAAGGTGAGTTCAATTGACTTGAACAATTCTTTCGATGACTCAGAAGGTAAGTACAAATTAAATTCTTTGTTTGAATTATAATTTGGATAACCTATTTTAAACAATCACAAATATTGAAGTTTGAAAATGAGCTTATTCCAAAAATCTGTCATAAACAAATACCTATCCAATCAAGACCAAGAAGAACTATCCACAGCTTATAAGAGATTCAAAAAGTTTTATTCAGATTCTGAAAGAATAGAGAACATTAAACAACTAAAGGAAGAAAATTACCAAACTCGTTTTTTAGATGACATATTTTGTAAAGTTCTTGGTTATACACTTATTCCAGATAAAAATTATAACCTTACTACAGAATATAAAAACGAAACAGACTCCAAAAAAGCAGACGGTGCAATACTTAAAGATGGAAAAGCAATTGGAGTTATTGAACTTAAATCTACAAAAACAGTAAACCTTGAATCAATAACCAATCAAGCTTTTAACTATAAGAATAATCAATCGAAATGCAAGTATGTTATTACATCAAACTTTGAAAAGCTAAACTTCTATATTGATAATGCTACAGAGTGGGAAGAGTTTAATCTCTTTGCGCTTACTGAAAAAGATTTTGCTCTGTTCTATTTACTTCTTAATCATAAAAATTTACTTAATGACGTTCCGTTACAGATTAAGAAACAATCCAGATTACATGAAGAAAATATTTCAGATAAATTTTATAAAGATTATTCCCAATTCAAGCATAAGATTTATAATAACTTAGTTAAGAACAATCCTCAATACGATAAACTTGTTCTGTTCAAGAAATCTCAAAAGTTATTGGATAGAGTTTTATTTATACTTTTTGCTGAAGATAGTGGATTAGTACCTCCAAATGCAATCTCTAAAATTGTAGATCAATATGAGCAACTAAAAGAATTGGATGAAGAACAAACGCTTTATTCTAGATTTATAAAATTCTTTCATCACTTAAATGTAGGTCATAAATATAAAACTTATTCACTACCAGCTTATAATGGTGGATTGTTCAAAGAAGATGAAATACTTGATAATGTTCATATAGATGATGAAATACTTTTGGATGACATGCTTCATTTATCTTCTTATGATTTTAGTACCGAAGTTGATGTAAATATTCTCGGTCATATATTTGAGCATAGTTTAACGGAAATTGAAGAAATTACAGCAGAACTTGAAGGTACTTTAGTTGAACGAGAAAAATCTAAACGTAAAAAAGATGGAATCTTTTACACCCCTAAATATATTACAAAGTATATAGTTGATAATACAATTGGTGCTTTATGTAATGAGAAAAAGAAAGAACTTAACCTTAACGAAATTGATGAACAAATTTTAGAGAATAGTAAAACTAAAAGAGGTTCACTAACTGCCAAAGCAGAAAAGATATTTAATAATCTTGATAAATACAGAGAGTACATTTTGTCACTTAAAATACTTGATCCCGCATGTGGCAGTGGTGCATTTCTTAATCAAGCTTTAGACTTTTTAATTAATGAGCACAAATGGATTGATGAACATAAAGCATCTTTGTTAAAGGAAGCATTTACAATTTCAGAGTATGAAAAGGAAACAGTAGAAAACAATATTTATGGTGTTGATATAAATGAAGAAGCTGTTGAAATAGCAAAACTATCTTTATGGTTACGAACGGCAAAGAAAGGAAGAAAACTTTCTACGCTTAGCAATAATATTAAATGTGGTAATTCACTTATAAACGATCCCAATATTGCGGGAGAAAAAGCCTTTAACTGGAATGAAGAATTTAAGGAAATAATGAGTAATGGTGGATTTGATGTTGTTATTGGTAATCCGCCTTATTTTTCTTTATCGACATTTAATAAATTATTTCAAGATGAGTTGAAATTAAATTATATAAATGGAGATAGATTTAGTGATATATATTGTTTGTTTTATGAGTTAGGAATTAAGTTGCTTAAGGTAAATGGGCAAATTTCGTATATAACTTCTAATCAGTGGTTACAATCTCAATATGGAAAAATTCTCAGAGAGTATTTTTTGAAAAATATAGACCCAATAGAATTAATTAATTTCGGTGGTTATAAAGTTTTTAAGGATGCTACAGTAGATTCGAGTATTTTTATTGGGAAAAAGACTCCTTGCAATTTTAACCTAAATGCTTGTCATATTAAAAGTGATTTTGATGAAAGTGATGATATTGTCAGCTATATAAGAAGTCGAATGATTAAAATTAGTGATTTATCAAATGGAAGGTGGCAAATTATTGATAAATCTATTCGGAAAATCAGAAAAAAGATTTCAAATGATAAACCAAAATTGAAAGAACATGATGTTGAAATTTTGCGTGGAATATTAACAGGATTTAATAAGGCATTTATTATTAATACAAAAACAAAAGAAGACCTCTGTAAAAATAATCATGAAAATTTAAAAATAATCAAACCTTTATTACGTGGTAGAGATATTCATCGTTATAAAATTGATTGGAATGGATTATGGCTAATCAATACTCATAATGGTTACAAAGGAATACCCAGAATTGAAATTGAGAACTATCCATCAATAAAAACACATTTAGATAAATTTATTTCAGAAATAACTAAGCGTGCTGATCAAGGTAAAACACCATACAATCTTAGAAACTGCACCTATTTAGATTTGATGAACAAAGAAAAAATAATCTATCCAGAAACAACAGTAAGACGGGCAGAATTTTATAGAGATAGAGAAAATTATTTTATAGATAAAACTGCATTTATGATAGTTGGAAATAATTTAGGATATTATCAATCTATTTTAGCTTCAAAATTATTACAATGGTTTTTGGAATATGATTTACGCTCATTAGGTAAAAACAGTATTCAATACTCAAAAATATTTATTGAAAATACACCCATACCAAAAACAGAAGATACTATTACAAATCGGTTTAATGCAAAATCTAACTTTATATTAAATAATGAAAATATAATACAACAAAGAAAAGGCAAATTCGTAAATCGATTAATAGACAATTTTGAACTAGAAAAGATTAGCCCAAAACTACAATCATTTTATGAATATGATTTTAATCAATTCCGCAATGAACTTAAAAAACAAAAAGTAGAACTTTCCCTCAAACAACAAGATGAGTGGGAAGATTACTTTAACGAATACAAAACAGAAATTAACCAACTAC
>CBEVZC010000190.1:0-5145 GCA_965554225.1 uncultured bacterium
TTTAATTATTGGAGTTATTGCATCGGCAGATGGTTGGAATGTTATTTATATGGGTCCAAATCTACCAGGTGAAGAAATAGCTGCCGCAATCGATAAGCTTCATCCTAAGGTTGTAGCTTTAAGTATTGTTTATCCCAGTGATGACTTTACATTAGATAAGGAAATGATAAAATTAAAATCCTTGCTTAATAATGGTTCTGTTATTATTGCCGGTGGTAGAAGCGTAATGTCTTATGAACAAGCCTTAAATGATATGAATGCTAAAATAATTCTAGATATTGATGAGTTTAGAAAAGAATTAGAATCACTCAGAATATAGATTATATTTTTAAGCTAAGAAGTTCTTAATAGATTAATAAGACAAAAGGTATAGTTTTAAAATGAAAGTTTATAAATTTAAAGATAAAGTTGTGCTAATAATTGGAGCAACCGGTGGAATTGGTGAAGTTGTTTCAAGAAGACTGTCAGAAGAAAATGCAAAATTAATATTGTTTTCTAGAAATAGTAAAAAACTTGACGAACTGGAAAAAAGTTTAAGTTCAGAGTCGATAAAAATTGTTGGTGATGCAACAAATGGTAATGATCTTGAAAATGCTGTAAAGTTAGGAATTGAAAAGTATGGAAAAATTGACTCTCTAATACACGCAGTTGGGTCAATTGTGCTAAAACCAATTCATAATACTGATGAAGATACTTTTAGAAACGTTGTTGAGCTTAACTTGATATCACCCTTTTTGTCCATAAAAGCTGTTATTAGAAAAATGATGAATCAAAAAAGTGGAAGTGTTGTTGTTATTTCTTCTGTTGCAGGATCCAAAGGTTTAATGAATCATGAGGCAATAAGTGCTGCTAAAGGTGGTTTGGAGGCAATGATCAGATCAGCATCAGTAACTTATGCAAAAAGAGGAATCAGATTTAATGGTGTTGCTCTTGGGTTAGTCGATACACCTTTGGCTAAATTTTTAACTCAGAATGAAATATCAATGAAAGCTTCTGAGTCATTACATCCAATGGGGAGAATCGGAAAACCCGAAGATGTAGTTGAAGCTATACTTTACTTAGCTTCTGACGATTCTTCATGGGTAACGGGTACAATAATACCAATTGATGGTGGAATGAAAGCAAATTAAGGTAACTGATAATGCAAAATTTTGAAAAATATGATGTTGTAATTGTTGGTGCAGGTATTAGCGGTATTACTGCCGGTAAGTATCTGCATAAAAATGGCTTTTCGGTAAAAATTTTGGATAAAGGAAAAGCTATTGGAGGTCGACTAGCAACACGAAGAATAAATTTTAATGATGAGCAATTACAAATAGATTACGGCTGTAAATATCTAGAGGCTCATACTTTGGAATTTAGTCAAGAATTAGTCGACTTAATTAAAAATGATACCATTAAAAAATGGAATACCGAAAATCAAAATACACTTCTAGGTGAACTAGAAAACAAGCTCAAGTTTATCGGAAGACAAAGTATGAGACAAATTGCAATTGAGCTCTCTAAAGATTTGAATATAAGCAATGGTGTTAAAATTACAAATATTGATTATGCTGGCGATGAATGGAATGTAATTGATGATAAAAATAATTTAACAAAAGCCCAAACTATTATCTTAACAATGCCAGTCCCACAATCTCTTGAATTGATCAAAAATTCTAAACTAATAATTCCTACTGAAATTTATAATAATCTTTCAAAAGTTGAATATGCAAGAAGTATAGCTGGAATTCTTATTTTGGAAAACAGTAGTAATATTAAAAATGAAGGTGGATTAAAATTAGAAAATGGTCCAATTTCATTTATCACTGATAATAATCTTAAAGGTGTAAATAATAGTTTAACAGCATTGACTATTGAAATGGCGAATGACTTTAGTATTGAAAATTGGGATAGATCAGATGAAGAAATAATTGAACTTATAATTGATGCGTCAAGTGAATATTTTAATTCAAAAGTCTTAAAATCCCAAATTCACAAATGGAAATATAGTACACCTCTAAAAAGTTATCCCAAAAAATTCGAATCCGTTAATTTGCCGGGCAAACTCTATTTTGCTGGAGACGCATTTTTAGGCAATAATGTTGAATCTGCATATCTATCAGGACTATATTCAGCAAAAAGTTTGAACCATGATTATTTATATGAGCTGGGTGAAATTGAAATCTAATGAAAGTTTTACTAACCGGTGCAACCGGATATATTGGAAAAAGACTTCTCCCACATTTGCTTAAGGCAAACCATCATGTTGTTTGTCTTGTTAGAGATCCAAGACGATTTCAAAGTCGTTATAAGGATAGTAATAATCTTGAAATCCTTAAAGCTGATTTACTAGATAAAGAAAGTCTTAAAAACATTCCTTCTGATATAGAAATTGCGTTTTATTTTGTTCATTCTATGGGCTCTTCTAAATCGGATTTTGCTAAACTTGAAGAAAAAACCGCAGAAAATTTTGTTTGGGCAGTTAATAGAACAAATACTAAGCAAATTATTTATTTGGGCGGAATAATAAATGATGAAAAAAATTTATCAAAGCATCTTAGCTCAAGATTAAATGTTGAAAAGATTCTTGAGAATGCAAAACCTGCATTTACAATTTTACGAGCGGCAATAATAATTGGATCGGGAAGCGGATCTTTTGAAATTATTAGAGATCTTGCTGAAAAACTTCCGGTAATGGTTGCACCCAAATGGCTTAAAACAAAATGTCAGCCAATAGCAATAAAGAATGTAATTGATTATTTATTGGGAGTTCTAAATCAGCCCTCTGCATTAAATAAAGTTTTTGATATTGGAGGACCGGATATTCTAACTTATAAAGAGATGCTAATTGGTTATGCTCAAGTAAGAGGTTTAAGAAGGATGATAATTACAGTGCCGGTTTTAACTCCGCATCTCTCATCATACTGGCTATATTTTGTAACATCAACAAACTTTTCTTTAGCCAGAAGTTTGGTAGCTAGTATGAAAAATGAAGTTATATGTAAAATAAATGGAATTGAAAAAGTAGTACAACCAAAATTGATAGGTTATAAGGAAGCAATAGAAAGAGCATTTAAAGTAATTGACTCTCATCAAGTTCCTTCAAGTTGGATTGATTCTGCAAGTGCCGGAAATTTAGAACAAAACTTTTTAGATAAAATAGAAGTTCCAAAATTTGGCTGTTTAATTGATGAAAGAAAACTTAATTATAATAATGAATCAGAAAGAGTTTTAAAAAATATTTGGGAAATTGGAGGCAAAAAAGGTTGGTACACATGGAATTGGGCTTGGGTACTTAGGGGGTTTATTGATAAGTTGGTTGGCGGAGTTGGTTTGCGACGAGGAAGAAGAAGTCCAACTGAATTAAAACCTGGTGATGCTCTAGACTGGTGGCGGGTAATTTTGGCAGATAAAAAATCGGGCAGATTAATTTTATACGCTGAAATGAAAGTCCCTGGAGAAGCCTGGCTCGAATTGGAAGTAAATGATGAAGAAAAAATATTTATTCAGAAAGCTACATTCAGACCAAATGGTTTATTAGGAAGATTATACTGGTATAGCTTGCTTCCAATTCACAAAATTATATTTAATGGAATGGCAAATAAAATTATAACAAAATAAACGGAGAAAAAAATGAATTTAATAACAATGGTTTTAGCTGCAGTATCATTATTTGGTGGTAACAATTCTGATTTAAAGTCCGCCAACATTCTTGATTTTAAGGTAAAAGATATCAACAAACAGGAAGTAAACCTTTCGGAATATAAAGGGAAGGTTTTGATGATTGTAAATGTTGCCAGTAAATGTGGCTTTACAAAACAATATGCAGCACTGGAAAAAGTTTACGAAGAATATAAAGATCAAGGTTTCGAACTACTTGGATTCCCTTGTAATGATTTTGGTGGACAAGAACCGGGTTCTAATGAAGAAATAGCTGAATTCTGTTCGTTAAATTTTGGTGTAACATTCCCACTGTTCGATAAAGTAAAAGTTTTGGGAGATGACAAAGACCCTTTGTTTGAACTTCTTACAAATAACAACGTTACAGGAAAGTCAAATATCAAATGGAATTTTGAGAAATTCATTATTGACAAAGAAGGAAATGTTGTTGATAGATTTAGAAGTATCACAAAACCCGATAGTAAAAAAATTATATCATTAATTGAAAAAGAATTGAGGAAATAAAATGTTAACAATAATTTTTATCATATTAAGCGGACTAATCATGAACGGTGAAAAAACAATCTATGATTTTAGCTCAAAAGAATCATCTGGAGAATGGAGAATAATAAATGATGTTGTGATGGGAGGTGCTTCTAAAAGCAGTATACAATTAGAATCAGATGGTTATGCGAAATTTAGCGGTAGTCTATCCTCTGATAATAACGGCGGTTTTGCTTCGGTAAGGAGTTATTTAGAAGAAAATGATTTGGATGGTTATGAAGGAGTAATTATAAAAGCTAAAGGAGACGGTAATGTTTATAGTTTAAGATTTAGAACAAATCAAAATTATGATGGTATTTCATACCAAGCTAAATTTAAATCAGATAAGACAGAATGGAAGGAAATCAAAATTCCTTTTAGTGAATTTAAGCCTACTTTTAGAGGACGTATTATTCCAAATCAACCTAAACTAGAGTCCAAGAATATTCGCCAAGCTGGAATTTTAATTGCAGATGAACAATGGGGAAAATTTGAATTAGATATTCAATGGATAAAATTTTATAAATAAGGAAGTAAATTATGAAAAAACTAATTTTAATATTATTTGCTGCAACCTTATTAGTCGGTTGTGCAACAACTTATACAAACAAAAATCCGGTTGGAGAAATGTTCCCTAAAATTAGTGGCGAATCTTTGGAGAAGAATGAAATACAAATGCCTGATTATTTTAAGGGTAATCAAGTTGTACTTTTGTTGGGTTATGAACAAGATAGTCAATTTGATATTGATAGATGGTTAATTGGTTTGGATATGACCAATACAAATGTAAAAGTTTATGAACTTCCTACAATACAAGGGATGTTGCCAAGAATGTTTTCCACATTTATTGACGCAGGTATGAGAAAGGGAATACCTAAAGAATTGTGGGGAGGAGTAATAACTATTTATGCTGATGGTGCTGAGCTTCAAGAATTCACCGGAAATGAAAACCCAAACAAC
>CBEVZC010000191.1:0-5136 GCA_965554225.1 uncultured bacterium
ATCAGCTTCATTTGAAGCAGCTCCACTTGATAAAAATCCAGCACCCAAATAAGGCATGTTGATATTTGATGTTGCATCATCCGCACCAACAACAATCATTCTTTTCGCTCTACCCGATTTTATAAAATCTTCAGCAATGGCTATTGCATTTGAAGTAGAAGAACAAGCTGCATTCATTTGAAAATTTGGTCCTTTTGCATTTATCAATTGGGCTATTCTATTATTTGCTTGAGATGATATTCGTGTAATAAAATTGTAGTTAAATTTATATATATCATTTTGACTAATATTTTGTGTCAATTTTGAATAATACAAAGAGAACCATTTTCTTAATAAATTCTTTGCTTCTTTATCTTTGACCTTTTCAATAATGGATTCGTAAAAATGAATTAATTCACTAACAGTTTTTGACCCATATTTATAGGCAACATGCCTTGAGACTTCTTCAATTATTGGATCCACCATCGGAAAACCATTTGCGAAAATTACCCCTGTATCCTCTTGCATCTCTTTAGGTAGAGCTAATTTCGCAGGTAAGTATTTACCTGATCTAGTTTTTTTGAACTCTTGAACTAAAGGAATTTTAGCATCTTTTAATGCTTCATATGCAGCCGCAATTCCCATAGATATAGTTTTAGTCGTTTTTTTGATTTCACTCTCGTCGAGATGATAATCATTTACTATATCTAATTTACCTGACTTCCCCGCAAGCTGAATAACATCATCTAAAGAAGATATTAAATTAAATACCGGACCTTTTTCGTTTTTAACCAGCTTTGTTATGTTAAGATCGACTAACTTTTGTTTTTCTTCATCAGTCAATCTTTCTATAAAATTTCGACCTTCAAATATTTGATTAAAATTATCTTCTTGAAACATTTCTTTGAATGAACCAGGAAGACCAATTGAAACACCACTATAAACTACCGAAACGCTGCTAGAATTTTTACTATTATTTTCAGAATTACTTACAACGCTCTTTGGGATGCTATCCTTATTCAATACTTGACTTTGGAATGGAATAATATTAATACCTTCAGCAAATAATGAGGCAGCCAATTTTTGTAAAGATTGAATTGAGTTTGATTTATTGAAATTACTGGAAATGATTGATAATTTAGAATCGTTCAAAATATTTTTGGACAATGATCCTAATATTGAGTTTGGGCCAATCTCTAAAAATAACTTTACACCTTCATCCTTAAGTTTTTCAATAGACTTTACGAAATTAACTGGATTTATAATTTGATCAACAAGTATATTCTTTATCTTGCCTAAACTTTTTTTTGTTGAAGGGTAAAACTCTCCCAAATGATTAATCATCACATTTTGATGACTTGTATTAAGTTTCAAGTTATTAATTCTTTTATTAAATAATTCGGCAACAGGTTTCATTAAATCACTGTGGAAAGCATGTGATACATTTAACTGTTTTGAAGGTATGTTCTTAGTCTTAAAATATTCATTTAGTTCATCAATTCCTTTTGAATTACCTGCTATAATGGTCTGTTTATTACTATTGATATTAGAAATTGATATCCCGTTTATTTTAATGTCATTTAAGATTTTTTGAGTTGAATCATAGTCCAATGAAACACTTAACATTTTCCCTTTATCTTTTAGTTGAGCATCAACAAATGCAAAACCCCGTGCATCAACTAATTCAATAGCGTCTTTGAAATCTAAAATTTGCGAACAAGCTAAAGCTGTTACCTCACCCAAACTGTGACCAAGCATATATTTTGCTTTTAGACCCAGCGAACTGATTAACTCAAAGAGTGCATAGCTAGTTATAAAAACTGTCGGATGAGTATTTTGAGTTTCCTTTAACTTTTTATTTAATATTTTTTCATCCCCGTAAATTAAAGAAGAGACTGTATATCCATACTTTTTAAACCAGTAAGCATCCGCTTGATCGAATTTGTTTTTAAATACATCAGAATTATTATACAAATCCCAAAACATATTTGCATATTGTGCAGCTTGTCCGGGAAACATTATTGCTATTTGTTCTTCACTTACTCTATCACCTACTTTGAAATAGATCCCTTTCGATTGTAATACTTCTTTTGGAAAGGTATTGTGATTTTTTTGAAAAAAAGTAATTTTTGTGTTTAGGTCAGCAAAGGTATTAAAGAGGAACGCTACTCTAAATTTGTTAGCAGTATTTTGATTTATATTATGTATTTTTAAGTATTCATATTGCTCCAATAACTTTTGCTTTGAAATTTCATCTATAAATTTTAACGCAGCCTTTGTTAAATTATCGATTGAGTCAGATGAAAAATACACAACATTTAATATATTGTTAACTTCTTTTTCAACTTCAACTTTTTGAATTAATTCTTCCTTATTTTGAAAATTTGTAGAGGCAATCGAGAATTCATTATTTGTATAGTCATTTTCTCTATACTCTTCTAAAGCTAAATGATAATCTGAACCACCAAATCCAAATGCACTAACATTAGCTCTCCTTGGATAATTAGGATTTTCTTTCCAATCATGTGTCTCATCTAGAATATAAAATGGCGAATCATCTAGACCTAACTTTGGATTAACTGTTTCAAGATTTGCCGTAGCGGGCAACTTTTTATTGTATAAGGAAAGTACTGCTTTTATAAATCCTGCAATACCTGCAGCTGATTTTAAATGACCAATGTTAGACTTTACAGATGAAATTCCACAATAATTATTTTTGCTAAATCCTAATTTACCGAAAGCCTTTTTTAATCCTTCTAATTCTACCACGTCACCAACTGTGGTCCCTGTTCCATGTGCTTCAACCAATTCTATGGTATCAACGGGGTATCCAGCCATTTCACATGCTTTAACAATAGAATATGCTTGCCAATCAGCGTTTGGCGCTGCAATATACTTTCCCTTTCCATCACTTGCTTCACCATATCCATTGATTAGAGCATAAATCTTATCATTATCTCTTATTGCATCACTTAGTCTTTTCAAAACAACTGTACCGGAGCCTTGGCCCATTACAAATCCATTTGCTCTTATATCGAATGGAAAAGATCCATCTGGGGACAATGCATTTATTGCTGAAAAAAATATTAATCCTAAAGCTTTAATCGGCATGTCTGATCCACCGCAAACTGCAACATCATATTCGTTTAATCTTAAACCTTTAATTCCTGAAATTAAAGCAGTAAGAGAAGAAGCACAGGCTGAATCAGTAGTATATGAGGGGCCATTAAAACCAAATACATTTGAAACTCTTGCAGCAATTATATTTGGTAAAATACCAGGAGCACTATCTTCAGTAATTGGGATACTATCACTAAGAGCATTTACACGAATATATTCAAATAGATCGTCTTGTTCCTTAATTGACAATCCCTTGAATAATGGGTGCTTTTTCATAAAGTGTTTTATTTTATCGTATTGAACTCCAACAAGTGCATCGCCATATCGAGCACCAACAGAACCATTACCATAAATAACTGAAATTCTTTCCTTAGCAATATGTTGTAGATTGACATCTTTTAGGGCTTCATCGGCAGTATAAAGTGCTGCATGTTGATTTGGATCCATATGTTCAGCAACCGATGGCGGGATTTTAAATTTTCTAACCGTATTAAAATCAACGTCACTAATATATGCTGCTATTTGGGTATAAGATTTATTTTGCTTGTTGAATGATTTTAAGAGTTCAGGTCTATAATAAATTTCTTTCTCAAATAATTCTTCAGGAAGTTCTCTTATAGAGACTTTTTTATTAATGATATTTTGCCAATATTCATCGGTGTTATTAGCATCTGGAAACAATGATCCGATACCAACTACTGCGATTTTTTCATAATTTTTTGAATTCATATTATCGATTCATTTATTTTTTTAATTGTCTTTTTTAACTTTGCTAAAACATCAAAAAAATATTTATTTTCTTTTATCGAGCCCATCGTAACTCTAATATGACCTTCTTCATTATCGCTTAAGTCAATGGGTCTAATAATTATTCCTTTTTCAAGAAGATATTTGTCAACAGTATCTAAATCTCGTTCTGTATTTATAAGTATAAAATTTGCCATTGACTTGTAATATTTAAAATCTAATGAGTCTAGTACTCTATAATATTTTTCTTTTTCTGAAACTGTGATTGAAACATTTAGATTTAAATGCTCAATATCTTCAAGTGCTGCATAAGCAGCTTCTAGACCAAGCAAATTAACATTAAATACTTCTCTTACTTTATCTACATCATTTACGGTTTCAGCATGCCCTATCATGTAACCAACCCTCAATCCTGCAATTCCATAAGCTTTTGAAAATGAACGGAGAAAAATTACATTATTTTTTTGAACATAATCGTTATAACTGATGTAGTTTTCAGGAGAGTTGAATTCATGGTAAGCTTCATCAATTACACAAATAACATTTGGTGGAACTTCATCTAGAAAAAGTTGCAAATCATCTTTGGAAATTATAGAACCCACGGGATTATTGGGATTATCTAAAAAAATTACTTTTGTTTTTTTTGAGATATTTTTTAATAAATTTTCTAGATCATGTTTTGATTTATTTAGTTTTACAGCAATTAATTTTGCATTACATATATTTGCAGAAATTTTATATTTTTGGAATGTAGGTTCACTTATCAACACTTCATCCCCAGGTTCAATAAAAGCATGATTAATTAAGTCTATTATTTCGGCTGAGCCATTACCTATTAAAAGATTATTGATATTGATTTCGTTAATTTTTGCAAGTTTTGATCTTAGTTTTTTTGCATTAGGATCAGGATAATAATGAATTTTATTCATTGTTGAATTAATTGCATTTAGTACTAATTGCGAAGGTCCTAAAATACTTGTATTAGAGGAAAGTTGAATTTTTTCAAATTGTTTGTCATCATTGGATAAATCAAATTTGCTTCGTCCAGGGACATACTGAAATGAATTGATTAGATTTTTTCTTAATAATTTGTCCATAATTGAATATAATTAAAATCTTTAAAAAATGTTGTGATATAAGCCAAGATATTGTCTAATTTTTGTCTACTTAAAATATAGACAAATTCCACACAATTATCAAATTAAATCTTAACGGAATTCTGATCTTATCTTTAAAATACTCTTTTTTATAAAAAAACATACCTAATAGATAATGAATTTACACCCCAGC
>CBEVZC010000192.1:0-5127 GCA_965554225.1 uncultured bacterium
CAAACAGAAAGGTAAGGTCCCAATATTCCGCAATATGGACTCCATCCTTTTTTACTATAGATAGAAGAGAGAAATTATACTTTGCTCACGACGGATATTTAAATATTGAAGATTTCAGAATTTTTCTCAGGATTGCTTTTGTTCATTATTTATTGCCGAGAGGAAAATATAAAGACTCAATTGAAATAATTAACAAAAGTCTGGCTTTGTTTCCGAAAAACCCGAATAATTCAAAGCTGTTATTTTTAAGAGGGAAAGCAGAATACTTAAACGGCTGGAACAAGGCGGCTTTCAGAAAAACAATGAGTGAGATTGTGGAGCAATATCCGGAAAGTCCCGAAGCAAGAACTTGGCCGTGGATGGATTGACAATTCGCACCATTATAAAACCCATTTTAATTTTTATAAGTCTAAGGAAAATTTAATGCTCTATTTTATTGTAACTTTAATAATACTTGCCGCTTCGTTTCTGTTTTCAATGTTGGGACTTGGGGGAGCGCTGGTTTATGTGCCTGTATTAAAATGGGCGGGATTTCCACTAAAGGAAGTCGCCATTCCGTTAGCCCTATTATTAAACGGTTTAACAACTCTTATCGCATTAATCGCATTTATAAAAAACAAACTGGTTGATTGGAAAGGCGGAGCTGCAATGACAATTACGGCATTTATCTTCGCTCCCATCGGCGCAATATCCTCGGAGTATATCCCTGTAAAATCATTGCTGCTATTATTTTCCATTATGGTTCTTATAGCGGCGGCAAGAATGATGTTTATGTCAAAACAACCTGAACCAAAGTCTATTATGAGTTTCAAAAAAAGAGCTGTAATTGGTGCACTGGTTGGCGGTTTTGCCGGATTTATTGCGGGTTTACTTGGTGTTGGCGGCGGTTTTATTATGGCTCCGTTATTAATGTGGATGGGTTATTCTACAAAAAAAGCCGCGGCTACTTCTGCATTTGCGGTTACGTTTTCATCTTTCTCCGGATTTTTAGGGCATGTTTCTCAAGGTCATTTTAACTGGACGTTAACTATTTTGCTTACGGTAGCTGTAATAGTTGGCGCAACTTTGGGAAGCAATTTTATGGTAGCAAAAGCTAAATCGAGCAGAGTAAAACAGATTTTTGCCTTGGTGCTTTTTGCTATTGCAATTAAAATAATTTTAGGAATTGTAATATAATCCAAAATCATTGTTTAGGGACAAAATGAATGAAGACAGTACAAATAAAATTCAAAATATGAAAAAGATTTCTCCCTTAAAGAAAACATGGCAATCTTTTAGAGTTGCGCTTCCAATAATTGTTTCGGTTATACTTATTGTTTCTGTTTTTGTTACACTCTTCCCGAAAGAATATTACAGGAAATTCTTTTCCGGCAATTTTATTTTGGACTCACTTAAGGGAGCGGTTTTGGGTAGTGTATCGCTTGGAAATCCAATTGTTAGTTATGTGATAGGCGGCGGATTGGTAAAGGACGGAGTTAGTATTGTTGCTGTTGCTGCATTTATAATTTCTTGGGTAACGGTAGGAATTATTCAACTTCCTGCAGAATATTATTTCTTCGGAGTTCGGTTTGCCGTTGTGCGAAATGTTGCTTCTTTTATAGGTGCAATTTTAATTGGAATGCTAACTTACTTTTTTATGTCGTTATGAAAACAAATAAAAAAACAAGCAACCGGTCTTTAATTGTTATGTGTGCATTATTGGCTATTTATGCATCGGTATATTTTTTTGATAAGAATATTTTTATAAAAATTTCAGATCAATTCTTAAAATTGATATTGCAAATATTCCCGTATTTAATAATTGTTTTTATTTTGATGTTCTTAACCAATCTGTTGTTAAAGCCGGAAATTGTTAAGAAATATCTTGGAGAAAATTCTGGTTTAAAAGGAATGGCGTTTGCCTGCCTTGCAGGAATTCTCTCGGTTGGGTCAGCGTACATGTGGTATCCGCTAATTAAAGATTTAAAAGCAAGCGGAATGAGCAACAGACTGATTTCGGTTTTTATTTATAACCGGGCAATTAAGCTTCATTTATTGCCCTTAATGATTTTGTATTTTGGAATTACTTTTACAATTACACTTACCTCATTAACAATAATTTTTTCATTTATCATAGGAGAAGTTGTAGAAGTTTTTTCCTGAATAATTTATTGAGATAGGAGATCTTATGGGACATCATCATCACGACGAAAATATTACCGGAAGCAGATTGATAATTACAATGCTGCTCAATTTTCTTATTACTATTGTGGAAATTATAGGCGGAATAATATCCGGAAGCTTGTCTTTAATTTCGGATGCGCTTCATAATTTCAGCGATGGAATTGCGGTAATTATCAGCTATTTTGCTTTAAAGCTTAAGGACAAACCTAATTCTTATAAACACACGTTCGGCTTTAAACGTGCGGAAATACTTGCCGCATTAATTAATTCATCTGCTCTTTTAGCTATTTCATTTTACTTGTTTTACGAATCGGCCGTGCGCCTGTTAAATCCAACGGAAGTTCAAGGCGGACTTATGACGATTGTTGCTGCTGTCGGTTTGGTTGCAAATATTGCCGGAACTCTACTGTTAAAAAAAGGAGCCTCCTCAAGTATAAATATTAAAGCGGCTTATTTACATTTGCTCAGCGACGCTGTTTCTTCCGTTGCAGTTATTCTGGGGGGAATTGCTATTTATTATTTAAGCGTATATTGGCTTGATCCTGTATTAACTATTTTAATTGCCGCTTATGTGCTGAAAGAAAGTTTTCATATTCTTACGGATGCACTTCATGTATTGATGGAAGGAACACCGGAAGGTATTTCGCTCGATGATATTAAAAATGCTGTTGAGAAATTTGAACACGTAGTAAATATTCACCATATACATGTTTGGTCGGTTGGAGAAAATGATATTCACCTGGAAGCCCATGTAAATATCGAAAATATGATGACGGTTGACAGCGATGTTCTTAGGGAAGAAATAGAAAAATCATTGCATGATAAATTCGAAATCCGTCACGCAACAATTCAATTTGAATGCGGTAAATGTGAAAATGACGGAATTATAAAAAACTAAAGTTTATAATATTAACTTATAAATAAAAAATTTCAATATTATAAGTAAGCACAAGCACAATCCTCGTAATGTGTCAGTTATTAGAATGAATCAAATTATATAATTCTACTAAGCGCTTGCCTGTTTTATGCGAATCTTTTATAGCAAGCGAATCGTTTTCCAATCCGCCCTCTTCTGTTACCGTATATGCGATAGCGCCGGAATTTCCTAAAATCATTTTATGACGCAGCATGAATGCGTGGAGCGTATTCATTGTGCTTTCTGCATATCTTCTGGCTGAAACAACGTACCCGCCGACCTTGTTTTTCAGTTTTCCTCGAATGGGCCAAGTTCTTTCCATAAGAGCTTTTAAGTCTGCTGTTACATCCCCGAATTGGCTGGAGGTTGCAAAAATAATTATCTCTGACCAGAACAATTCGTCATAAATCTGCTGCATGTCATCCTCTACGTCACAGTAGCCTAATTCAAGGCAGTTTCGTTCCGCACAACATGGACTAATATTTTTATCAACAAGATAAACTTTGTGTATTTCAGCTTCTTTGGGAAATTCCGATAAAGCTGCTTCAAGCATTTTAGCAGAATTCCCTTCTTTTCTCGGACTTCCATAAACTGCCAGGACTTTCATTTCGTTTCCTTAAATAGGTAAATTATTTTAAAATATTCGTAATTTTATTTAATACATCGTCGCTTAAATTTTTGTAGTATAAAACAGGAGCTCTAAATCTTGGGTCTTTGCCTGTTGCTTCCATAGGAATTAACAATTCAAATTCATCGCGGTAATCTCTCCAATCTATTAAAACCGGAGTTTCAAGATTGTCTATTAAACATTCGTCCAATGAGGAAACAAAAGATATTTTTGTAAATTGATTTTTCAAGTCGCCAAGATCGCTTTCGGACAAGTAAGTTATTACCGGAATTTCAGAAAGTTGATCAGAGCCCACTCCTGTTTTCATTTTGTAAACCAAGGTAATTCCATCAAGCAACCGTTTTTCCTTAGAATTATCACTTAGTTCTCTTTTTTTTGCTGCTCTTCCAATTAAAACCGAATCTACATAATTGCCGTTCAGCATTTGTAATGCTTGTGCAGCACTTGCGGCTTCAACGGTCTCTATTTCCTGAATGCTATTTTCAATTGTTTTTGCAAACGGCTTCATTGTGGGACAATATGCAATTGTAATATTTTTCATAATTAAACCTTGTTATTTGTGACTTCGCTTTCCTTTTTTTCCGTTAAGACGTTCGATAATAAACAATACATGACATCGCAGAAATCCTTAACATTGATTTTATTTCTATTTAGAACCAGCTCGACGTTAAAGCTTAAAGGAATTCCTAAATATAAAATAGCAACATTGTTTTCATCCAGCTTCTTATTCCATACTCCCTCATTCTTACCGTCATGAATTATTTTTGTAATCAGCAATTTCTGTTCGGTCAAAATTTCGTTTAGCTGTAATTTTAATGTTACATCATTCATGTGGGCGGCTTCGGAAAAAAGTAGAATCGTTATTCCTTGATGTTTATGTAAGTAATTTATGTGCGCGAATAAGAACTCGTGCAATCGATCGTTTGCAGGCTTAGGTCCTAACGCAATATCCCGAAGTGCATCCTGCAGATCAACTTTTACGTCTTCCATTATGCTTAGAATAATATTTCGTTTACTCTTAAAATGACGAAAAATTGCTCCTTCGCTCAGCCCGATTTTCTTTGCCAGATTTCTTGTGGATAACTTGCTGAAACCTTCGTTTGCTATTATTTCCAAAACGGCAGCTTTAATTTCCTCTTTTCTTATTTCTGTTTTTTTTCTTACCATTTTTGTAATTTTTATAAGTGACCGTTTACTTGCAAAAGTAACAAAATTTATTTAAACTAGCAAGTTTTTTGTCCGAGATTAAATATCATTTTAGGAATTTGTTTTCAGATTATATTCGTATATAATATCATTACATATCATATAATTTATTTATTAAAACGAAGGGAAACAATAAATAAGTCAATAGAATCGTTGTAATATATTAAAAAAACTCACTTCCGGAGGTCTCCTATTAATATAGAAAGAGTTATCG
>CBEVZC010000193.1:0-5079 GCA_965554225.1 uncultured bacterium
ACATCGGTAAGATAAACTTTATCTACGTTTTTAGGATCACAGTACAATTCATTAAAATATTGCCCGGAGGAATATGTATTGCTCATTCTCTTCCAGCTTTCTCCCATATTCGTAGATCTGTAGAAGCCCCCTTTATCACCAACTGCTTCAACGCTTAGATAGATAACATCCGGATTAACCGGAGAAACGGCAATTCCCATTCCTCCTAAATCAACCTTAGGTAAACCTTTCATAATTTTCTTCCAATTTTTTCCTGCATCGGTCGATTTATACACAGCAGATTCCGGCCCGCCATTAATCTTTGTATAAACATGTCGTCTTCTCTGATGTGATACGGCATAAAGGATATCAGGATTACGAGGATCGAACACTACGTTTCTTACACCTGTATCCTCACTTATAGATAAAACCTTTTTCCAAGTCTTTCCACCGTCTTCTGTTTTATATAGACCTCTATCTCCGCCGGGTCCCCAAATTGATCCTTCCGCCGCGACATAAATAACATCCGAATTTCTTGGATCAATTAATATATTTCCAATCTGGCGCGAGTTTTTAAGTCCCATATTTTCCCAAGTCTTTCCATCATCGGTAGACTTGTAAACACCGTCGCCATAGCCGATAGCTCTTTGAGAATTATTTTCCCCCGAACCGACCCAAACAACATGATGGTTATTCGGATCAATTTCAACGCAACCTAGTGAATAAGGGAGAGTATCGCCAATTGCTTCCCACGTAATACCGTCGTTACCAGTTTTCCACAAATTGCCGCTTGCGGTTGCAACATAATATTCCTTTGTATTAGTTGGATTAACAGCAAAATCAGCTATTCTTCCTGAATTCCAAGCTGGACCAATACTCCGGAATTTTAATCCTGAAAAAGTTGATGATTTCATTAACGTATCGGCTTTATTTCCCTTTGCAAAAAGAGTAAGTGAGGAAATAACTAAAATAAGAAATGCATAAATTAATTTGCGCATGTGAACCTCATGTATTTATAATTTAAATAATAAAATAAGCGATTTTACGAGATAGTAAGTTGTTTACTAAATATAATAAATCTTGCGATGAAAAGTTAAACATGAATTATAAGTTACGAAGCAAATGCTTTGTTAAATAATTTTGCGGGAAGTCTGATAATGGCAGCGAACAATTCAAATACCGCTTTTACACTTATGCCTATCAAACGGAAAGGAAGCATTAATAACCAAATAATTGGATAAAGGATTAGCGCTAATAATGCTAAAGGCCAAGAAATAACTAATAGTATAAGCCATAGAATAAATGTAAACATAAGAACCTCAATTTTTCCGGTTACTTGATTTGTTTATATTATTAGTCGTTTACAAGTTCAATAAGTTCTATCCCATTAATAAACAATTAATTTATACTGTCGATACTTTATAGTAAAGTAGAATTACTGCGCTCAATTGTAAACATTTTAAATTAAGAACACTACCACAACCACCCAAATACTCCGGCTGTTAGTAAAGCGTATATTAATCCATCGAATGTTGATTTAATTGCATAACTCAACGATCTATGATACCAAATAACACTTTGCCATAAAGCCAATGAATAACCCATAAAAGCAGTTGCACCAATAAACCTGAATACCGAAAGATAATGAGCATCGGCACTTAATGCGTGAGAAGTAATATAAGCTGCAAAAAAATTGACAATCAATATGTATACAAACCATTGTATAAGACTTTTAGTCATTGACGGCATTCCATTTCCAATAACCGTTAAGAATGCAACCGGACCTTTTTTAACCTTTTCAAGAAACTCAGATTGCTGCATAGCTTTTGACGAACCGGCATAAGGAATTGCATAATCGCCTTTTGGAATATTAAAAGTTCGCAGAGTATCCATTACACCGTCTTCATCAGATAATTTTTTGAAATCGTTTTTATGATATTGGAATACCATATGAATTACTGAACTTGCAATAAACACTAATACTGAAGAAAGTAAAATTGGTAGCCATAAAGAAATTAAAGAAACCATAAAATCCTCCTTTGTAATCTATGATAAAATACAAATAAATTATTTTATATTCAGCAAATAAATTAAAAACTAACTTTTGATGAAATGTAATTTGTGAGATTAATGGAGGAATAAGAAAATAGCATAAATAGTATTTTAGTAAAATTAATTTATTTGTAATTTTTATCCGAACAGTTAAATTTTAATTCTAATCAATCGAGTTATACTTAGATAATATTTTCAATTGTTTTCCTTAAAAGATTTCTTGCTAACTGTAATTTGTACTTATTCATTTCCAATGGTTCCGCATCGGTTAAAAGTGAGTTTGTGAAAGAATTTATATTATATTCTGTAAGTGTAAGATTATTTGCTTTACTATTAAACTTTTCATCCATCCATGGAATAGGAGCAATACCGCCGAAAGCAAATTTAGCTGATTTAATTTTATTCTTGGACACTCCAATAACCGAAGCAACGCTGACAAGAGCAAAATCCCAAGCTCCTCTTTCTGTTACCTTAATATAATTTGAATAATAATTCTTACCTATAGGTGGAATTACTATTTCTGTTATAATTTCGCCAGGATTAAGAATATTTTCTTTGTAAGAGTTTTCCTCAGGTAAAACAAAAAAGTCTTTAAGTTTAACCGTTTTATATTCCTTTCCGGTATAAATATTTAACAAAGCATCTAAAGCAAGTAGTGCAACTGCAGTATCAGATGGATGAACAATATAACATGGTCCGCCTCCAATAATGCAGTGATATTTATTATGCCCGTCAAATGCAAAACACTCGTCCCCACCCTTGCGCAAACAATCAAAATCACCTCTAAAATAAAAACATCTCGGACGTTGACAAATATTTCCACCTATTGTTCCCATATTCCTAATTTGAGGTGTTGCAACTCCTGCAGCTGCCTGAGCTAACGCCGTAAAATGAGAATTAATAAAACTATGATTCACGATATCAGATAGTTTTGTTAAAGCTCCGATTCTTAGTGTGCCATTTTTCTCAATAGTAATAGCTTCTAAATTAGGTATGTTTTTTAGATTTATAATTTTCCCTGCTACAACTATATTGTCTTTCATTAAACCTAATACATCTGTTCCACCTGCATAGAGAATACTAGCACTATTTTTATTTAGCTTTGATGCATCCTCAATTGAGCTTGGCTGCAGATATTCAAAATCAATCATAATAACCTCTTTATCTAACTATAAAGTGAATCAATTATTTTATCAGGGGTAATCGGAAGACTTTTAATCCTTACTCCAATTGCGTTGTAAACAGCATTTGCAATTGCACCGGCAGTAGGTATAATAGCAGGTTCACCTATTCCCTTTACTCCCATATTATTAGCTATTTTATCTCCTTCGCTTACAATAACTACCTCGATTTCAGGAACATCATAAATAGTTGGCATTTTATAATTGTGCATATTAGCGTTTAATATCTTTCCGGTATATTCATCAACAATTTGTTCTTCCATTAATGCAAAACCAAGTCCTTGTAAAATTCCACCATGAAATTGATTTTCAAGTGTTTGCCTGTTTAATGTTCTACCAATATCATGAGCAGCAACTATTTTCAATACCTTAACATTACCGGTTAAAGTATCAACTTCAACTTCTGCAAACTGAGCGCCAAACGACTGAACCATATATTTATCGTTATTAGCTTCCCGAGCTCCAGTTGTAACCAGCACTTTTTCATGCATTTTACGGATAATTTTGTTAATTCCAATTAATTCCTTTTTATCTTTATTAGAATAAAATTTCCCGGAATTGTAATTTATTTCATTTTGTTCAACATTTAGGATGGCTGCGGCTCCCGAAAATAATTTCTCTTTCATCTGTTCAGCTGCATCTCTTACTGCTGGAGCTATAGAAGGAGCGGTTGTACTTCCACCACTACCTGGTACATACGGAACAACATCAGTATCACCGATTGTAACATCAATATTTTCAATTGGAATTTCTAAAATCTCAGCTGCTACCTGAGCAATAAAAGTATAAGTTCCAGTTCCTAAATCTTGTGTTCCGGCAAGAATATTCACACTACCATCTTGATTGAGTTTAAGTGTAACGTACGCCGGAGGTCCTCCACCTCCCCACCAAATTTGAGAAGCCATTCCAATTCCTCTTTTTAAATATCCCTTTCCGGAACCCGGGATTTTATTTCTTTTATTCCAATCTATTTTCTTTGCACCTTTTTTATAACATTCCTTAAGTAATTTAGTACTATACGGTCTATCTGAAACTTGGTCGATCTCGGTGTAATTTTTTAATCTAAATTCAAGCGGATCCATTCCGATTTTTTCAGCTAACTCATCCATAAAAGAATCAAGAGCAAAAATTCCTTGAACATGACCCGGAGCTCTGAACGGACGTCCCCGACCGGTATTGGTGTAAACACTATATTCTTCCACTTTAATATTAGGACATTTATACATTGTTCTTAAAGGCCAACTACATCCACCTCCAGACGGATAAGCGCCTACTGAAGAATATGAATAATGTGATAGAGCAGTTAGTGTCCCGTCCGATTTAACTCCCCCTTTTAATTTTTGTACGGAATCCGGTCGATTACCAACTGCAAGATTATTTTCCCTTCGATCAAGAGCTATTTTAACGGGTTTACCTATCTTTTTGGCTAACAAGGCAGCCATTACAGTATATTTACCCGCTTCAAGTTTGCTTCCGAAACCGCCGCCCATATATTTTTTAATTACTCTAATATTACTTTCGGGAATACCTAAACTTTGTGCTAAAGAGTTCCTTACACCGAATACCGCTTGAGTAGAGTCCCACACTGTCAGTTTATTACCTTCCCAATTAACAACACTGCAATGAACTTCAGTTGGATTGTGAATAGCAACTTCTGTAGAAAACTCATCTTTGAATACTATGTCGGCTTCTTCAAATCCTTTATTGATATCACCTCGTACGTATGTCCCTGGTCTTCCTCTAACTATATTACCATTATTATGTATTTTAATTTTACTTTTCATCGCTTCTTCAGCTCTTATAGCATGAGGAAGTATTTCATATTCTACAGAAATCAATCCTATTGCTTTTTCTGCTAGTTCTTCAC
>CBEVZC010000194.1:0-5031 GCA_965554225.1 uncultured bacterium
AAGGTTTGGATGCTATGCGAGGTCCTGCTAACCCTTCTTCAAACGACGAATATGCGCTTCTTATAGAAGGATTTGATGATCCGCCAAGATTAATGATGACTTACAACCCACCTTATTATATGGAATTATTAGATAATTACGGATTAAAGAAAATAAAGGATTTGAATGCTTATAAAATTGAAAATAAAAAGCTATTGCAATCGGAAAAATTAGTAAGGGTTGCTGAAATTGCGAAAAAACGTTCCGGGGTTAATATTCGTCCAGTAAACATGAAACGATTTAAAGAAGAGTTGGAATTGGTAAAATTCGTTTATAATAAAGCTTGGGCACCTAATTGGGGATTTATACCGATGAGAGATGATGAAATCGACTCGTTAGCCAGTGACTTAAAACCGCTTGTTAATCCTGCTCTTGTTCTTTTTGCCGAAGTCAAAGGTGAAACTGTAGGCTTTGCTCTTGTGATGCCTGACTATAATGAACTTTTTATTGATATGAACGGACATTTATTCCCTTTTAATTTTCTTAAACTTTATACTCAAAAGAAAAAAATAAAATGGGCGCGTGTAATAACACTGGGAATTATTCCCGAATACCAAAAACGTGGTTTGGATGCAGTATTTTATTATGAAATAACAAAGCGTGCAGAAGAAAACGGTATTTTAAAAGGTGAAGCCAGTTGGATTCTTGAAGATAACGAAATGATGAATAGAGGTGCACAGGTAATGAAAGGTGAACTTTATAAGAAATATCGCGTTTATCAAAAAGATATAATTTAATGAAATTGCAAAATTGAGTTCCAAAATAAGCGATTAAATTTTGTAAACAAAATTCTAAAGCCCGGTTGAATTATTTAGCCGGGCATTTTTATTATTCGGTATAAAGTACTTTATCGTACGTAGAAATATGCGAAGGATCAATCTTCTTAAGTTTCTTAAATATATATTTATCCGGGTAGTCTTTTAAGTATTCATAAAACTCTGCATGTTTTGCATCAAAAAATACTTTTAATACAACACTTCTTCTATTAATTTTATCTATAACCGAATAAAGATTATTAATTATTTTTACCATATTTTTTTGTGCGGCTGCTTTATTTTTGTAAAACTCATCTAAACCATTGTAATGATAATCGAAAAAATCTTCTCTAAATTGCCTGAACTGTGAATTTCTTATGTCTTCAATAAATGCTCTTCTGCTATAAGAAGAATTATTTAAAACCCATCCGCTGGAAGAAGAACTGTTCCCTCCGAGGACAGCTAAATCATATGCTTTTGCATACAAATCCGAACCGCCTAAAGGATCGTAGGAATCTGAATCATATCCAATAATTAGATATGAGTAAAAATCAAGTAAACTTGTTAAAGGGTCAAAGTTTGAAGGATCAAAATACAGTATTTGATTTTTTTCATATCTGAAACTCCATTTAGTATCAAGTACACTTAACATTAAAGAGTTACGATGCGAATTATAAATCGGTCGCTGACTTGTAACAACAACTTGAGCCGTATAATGTAATTCATCGGACGCTGAAAGGAAAAAGATTGTAAAACTGCAATTAATCTTATCCCCTTCCCAATTTTGACCTGTATATTTATTCTGATTTAGATAAGTCTCAACTTGTTTCCCAAATTCAACAAGCCGTTCCTTAGATGCAGGTGATAATTTTTCGTAATTAATTGAAACTCGAGCATTTAATTCCTGGGAGTAAATAAAAGTCGGTATTAATAAAAAGATAAAAATAATTTTCTTCATCTTTAATTCTCTATTTAATTATCTCTTAAAATATAGAAATGTTTGTCTTTATTCAATATTTCGTTAAAAATATTAAACTTTTTGAACCAACTAATAGATTATATTAAATTTTAAGATAATTTGTTCCTAAACTTTAGCATTTAATTTTTTTTTATGATACATTCGAAATTAAATTGTCACTTGATATTTTTCTAAACAAATTTGATAATAAAACATTATATTAGATTATTGAAATTTAACACTGTTTCATTTGATTAATCTAAATATGAAAAATATCATAAGATTACATTTTGTATTTATTTTTTCCAATGTTTTTATATTCATCTTTCAATCTCCATCCAACATTTTAGCACAATTCGATCCTGGCTCAAGACAAGTTGCACTCTCTCATTCCGATATTGCCATGGCAAATGATGTTTATTCAATATTCAATAACCCTGCCGGTTCGGCACAAATTAATTGGCGTGAAGCCGGAGTATATTATTCACCTTCACCATTCGGGTTAAAACAACTGGCTAACGCTTCTGCCGCTTATCTTGAACCGACATCACTCGGGACAATTTCGGTTGGTTTTATTACTTACGGATTTGAATTGTACAGGGAAAATAAATTTGCATTATCATTTTCAAAAAGATTTTTTCATAATTTCTTTTTGGGATTAACATTTCAATATCAAAATTTAAGTATTAAGAATTACGGGAACAGTTCTGCTATTAATTTACTACTGGGCGGATTAGTTTACCTGGAGAATAATTTGCGTTTAGGATTTGCTGCGACAAACTTATTACGTTCAACTTACGGAAATGAAAATGACCAAATTCCGGTTACTTATGCAAGCGGAATAAGTTATGATTTGTTTAATGAAGTAACGCTTAATTTAAGTTTGCAGAAGGACTTGAATTTCCCTTTTGCGGTTCATGCCGGTATAGAATACTTACCTATTAAATTTTTATCATTACGATTCGGAATAAGTACTGACCCTTCAAGTTTCTCCGGCGGCATTGGAATAAACTATTCATTTTTACATCTCGACTACGCATTCAATCAAAATCCGGACTTAGGAATTTCTCATCAATTCGGTATTATTTTAAGTTTTCACCAAGCAAAAAACAGGTTAACTGCAATAAAAGATTACCTTTTCCCAAACATGTAAAATGAAATACTTATTTGTAAGCATTATATTTTTATATTTTTTTAATAATATCTTCAGTCAGCAAGATACTACAAACCAAATAAATAATTTGATTGAAACATTTACCGAGAATCAGACTGAAGGCGCTGAGTCTTCTCAGCTTTATTCACTTTTTGAATATTTGCTCGATAACCCTACAAACGTGAATACAGCTTCAATATCAGAACTGACCACAATTCCATTTCTCGATTACTCGACTGCAGAAAAGATTGTTATAAATAGGAATAAAATAGGACATTATACTTCCCTAACTCAACTGGATTCCATTCCGGATATAGACAAGAAAAACATTTCTGCGGCAAAACACTTTCTGGTTTTATCTGATAAAATCATTCAAACTCGGAAAGGCAAATATCATTATTTACAAGGTAAATTCAGGACAAGAACTATCAATGATTTACAAGAAAGGAAAGGATTTTTAGACGGAAATTATTTGGGCTCAAGACCCAAAACATATCTTAGATTACTTTTGGATTATTCAAATGATTACAAAGCAGGAATAGTCATAGATAAAGATGCAGGCGAGCGTTCCTATACGGATTTTATTTCAGCACATATAACGTTTAAAAATTTAGGAATATTGAATAAATTAATTATAGGAGATTATCTCGTTGAATTTGGTCAAGGGCTGGCATTGTGGAGCCCTTATTCATTTTCCAAAAGTAGCGAAGCCGTTCGCACGGTTATTAAAAGTCCCAGAAATCTTATTGAATATACCAGTGTTGATGAAAATCAATTTATGAGAGGAGTTAGCAGTAAGTTACAATTAAATGATTTTAGTTTAACATCTTTTTATTCTAAGCATAAAATTGATGCAAATATTGATTCATCAAATCATGAAATTCTATCTTTCAGAAAAGATGGTTACCACAGAAGCATAAGTGAAGTAGAAAAGCATAATACCGTTGATGAAACAGTTTGGGGCGGTGTGTTAAGGTACGAGCCGGGAAGTAATATTTCATTAGGATTGCTTTACTACCAAAGCAAATTTTCTTTACCTGTATTTCCTAAAAGCCCCAATTCTCTATCGGGAAACAGATTTAACTTTTTGTCATTCTCATATTCCGCTTACTTAGATAATATAATTCTAAATGGTGAAGCTGCATATAATAATCTTTCGGTTGCAAGTATTACAAATCTATTTATTCATATCAGCAATAATCTTAGAATTATTTTTTCTTTTAGGAATTATCCGCATAATTACTATAACTTAAAATCAGCCGGTTTTTCAGAACGAAGCGGTACAAAAAACGAATTGGGTTTCTATACCGGTCTGGCCTGGAAAACTAATTTAGGAGTTTTTAACACTTATTTCGATCAATTTAAATTTCCACGAAAAACCGGGTCTATCCCCTTCTCTTCAACCGGGAACGAATTCATGCTTGATTTCATTTCAAAACCGATCAAGAAAGCTCAATTTCATTTTAGATTTAAGAGAGAAAAGAAAGACAAACTTTTTACAGAAAACAATAAAATTTATCCCAACGTAAGCAACTCTTTCCGAAGTGAAATATCAGTGAATGTCTCTCATAAATTAAAGCTCCGCACAAGATTCGAATTTAGAATCAACCAAATGAGCAAAACGTCAGAGAAGGGTTACTTAGCTTTTCAAGATATAAATTGGACATTATTCAAAAATGCTAATGTTAAAGGAAGAATAATTTTTTTTAATACGGATTCATACAATTCAAGAATTTACGAATTTGAAAATGATTTGCGCGGAATATTGTTCAACCCGGCATTATACGGCAATGGCATGAGATGGTATTTAACTGCTCAATATAGATTGTTCAATCTTTTTAATATTTCATTAAAATATTCTGAAACATATAAACCATTAATTTTAAGTTTCGGTTCTGGTAATAACGAAATTTTAGGTGGATTAGACAACAAAGTTAGTCTGCAGATTGATGCACAACTATAATTTTCTTACCTGCCCAATTTCATTTTTAATCTAAATTTCTTGCTTAAATCGATAACTCTATCTAATTTTATTGCTTTAATAATAATATAATAATTAGGGAAAAATCATGAGAACAATTGTAACTTTACCCGGCGACGGCATTGGGAAAACCGTTTTGCCTGAA
>CBEVZC010000195.1:0-4919 GCA_965554225.1 uncultured bacterium
TGCTTTAAGTAAAAGATCGAGATCAACGCCAATTAATTTTTTAGGAATTCTTGCAACGGATTTGGAAAAAGTTTTTGCAGGCGTTGGCGGGCTGCATTTTTTAAGTCCCGTTAAAGCAATAACAAAACCACTTGTAAAAGCCATGGAACCATATTTTATAAATATGCCCTGGTTAATGCTTATTATTGCAGTGCTTCTTTTGTTTGTGGCTTTAAAATATATGGTTTCTTCATTAAAGGTTATTGTTGTTTCGAGGGCAAAAGACTGGTTTGATAAATACTTGTTTAAAACTGCAGTACGTGCATTTATGGTTGGAATATTGCTAACAATTTTGGTGCAGAGTAGTTCAATTACAACATCTTTAATTGTTCCGATGACAGGTGCCGGATTATTAACCATCGAACAAATTTTCCCATATACGCTCGGTGCAAATATCGGAACTACAATTACTGCAATTTTGGCAGCACTTGTTACAGCAAGTCCGGCGGCTATTATCGTGGCTTTTTCACATTTGATTTTTAACATTAGCGGTATTATTATTTGGTGGCCGTTAAAATGGCTGCCTATTACACTGGCAAAAAAGTTTGCGGAATATTCTACACGTTACAAAATTATACCGATTGCGTACATATTGATTATATTTTTTATTATTCCGTTAGTTGTGATTTTTCTTACTAAGTGAGGTGAACAATGATTAAAGAAATATTATCGATCTTCAAATCCAACACTTTAATGGACCGGGCTTTTCAGCGCTCTTACGATATGCTTGATATGACATACAAAATGTTCAGGCAGGCTAAGCAGGTTTTGAGGGAAACCGAACATAACAGGGTGGATATTGATATTTCTGATGAAGACAGCGAGGTTAATAAATACCAGCGCGAAGTTAGAAAAGATGTTTTTAATCATCTTGTTCTAACCGACGGTGAACAATTAACATCCGGGTTAATCCTGGTAAGTATTGTAATTGATATTGAACGGATTGGTGATTACACAAAAAATATCGTAGAGATTGCACAAAATCACTCACAGCGGTTGCACGGCGGTAAATTTGAAGACGACCTGCTTAAAATTGAAGACTCGGTCGATGAAAATTTCAAAAGAACCATTGATGTATTTAAAAATTCAGATGAAGATGCCGCCCGCGAATTAATAAAAGAGTTTAAATGGATCAGTAAAGTAAGTGATGAAGATTTGATGGCGCTGATAAGAGAAACTGACCCGTCGATTACTGCAGGAAGTGCAGTTGCACTTGCGCTTTATTTCAGATCTTTAAAAAGAATAAACGCTCACTTACGAAACATTACATCGAGTGTTGTAAACCCGTTCCACAGAATTGGTTACAAGCCGAAAAAGAAGAAGTAATCAGATTACTAAAATTTAGCTGAGATATTTAAAAGGAACTGATAACGCAGTTCCTTTTTTTTATTTTAAAAACGGTAGTTAATTAGGTTTTTAAATTGCTATTAAAAATTCTTTTGAATATTTTATGTTTGTTATTAAAATGATATACAACGAGTTTAGGAGAAATAGTTATGACCAAAATACAAGATTTAAATCCGGAATATATAACCGATAAAAAAGGACGGAAGAAATCAGTTGTTATTCCGATAGAAGAGTTTGAAGAATTGCTTGAGGACATTGAAGACCTGGTAACTGCGGCAGAAAGGAAAGATGAACCAACTATATCTCATAAAGATTTACTTGATGAGTTAAAGAAAGATGACCTTATATAGTATTAAATGGAAATCTTCTGCAAGAAAGGAAATTAAGAAGCTTCCCAAAGATATTATTATAAAAATAATTAATACAGTAGATAAATTAACAGTAAATCCTTTTCCAACCGGCAGCAGAAAATTAACCGGGACACAACACACCTACAGATTAAGAGTAGGAAATTATCGGATTGTGTATTCCGTTGAATCAGATAACCTGGTAATTTTAATAATTAGAATAAGGCATCGTAAAGATGTATATAAAAATCTTCCGTAAAAAACCTTGTAAAAAGCTGCCATAAAGGATATTAAAACAAAAATTATATGAAGAGAGAAATGAATAAGAAAAATTTCGTTGCAATTCTGTTTACATTTCTTTTTGCAAATTTCACATCCGCACAAATTGAGCAGGCAATTCACCCCGAAGGACAAAAGATAAATGAACAATCATTCGAAACACAATTCGAAAATTTCGGTAAGGTTGAGTTTGCTTCTTACGCTGATTATCAGCATTCACCACCAAGATTAAATTTATACTTATTGCAGGATGGAAAAGTTCTGTATGAACTGCCTGATTATTACGGTAATAAATCCTGGGCGTTTGATGATGTAGTTGCAGTCGCTTTTAAGGACTTAAACTACGATAATTTAAAAGATATAATTGTTATGACAAATTATATCACTGGTATGGGACCATCAGGAATGGAGCCGTTCAGCGTTATTGATGTTTACTTTCAGAAAAAGGATGGATTTAAGCAGTATGAAGATATCAGTGAAGAATTAAACGACCCCAAAAACTACAAGCAGTTGAAAACAATAAAAGATGTTGTAATTACTGTAAGAAAAATGTTTGAACTGGAATAAACTTAACCCGGATAAACCGGAAATAACAAATTTCAAAAAACATACATATAAACGAAATATAGTTCCGAAACTTAACTTTCGTATGTTGCGTATTGCGCAATAAGTTTTTATATTTAATTACGTGATAAAATCATTCAAACATAAAGGTTTGCAGAAGTTTTTTGAAACAGGAAGTACCGCAGGTATTCAATCCGCACACAAAAAGAAATTAAGAATGCGTTTAACAGCTTTAGATACCGCCACTGAAATTCAGGATATGGATTTGCCTGGTTTTCGTTTACATCCGCTTAAGGGAAAAATGGAAGGTTTATGGGCGATTGATGTTAGTGGAAATTGGCGAATTACATTTGAATTTAAAGATGGTGATGTATTTATCGTAAATTATAAGGATTACCACTAATGAATATGCATAACCCACCCCATCCCGGGGAATTTATTAAAGAAGTTTATCTTGAACCATTGGGAATAAGCTATAGAAAAGTTGCTGAGATGCTTAAAGTTGCTCCCTCAACTTTTAATCGTCTTGTGAACGGTAAAAGTAGTATTAGTTCTGAGATGGCATTGCGTCTTTCTAAAACACTCGGGCGTTCACCTGAAAGTTGGTTAATTATGCAAAACAAGTATAACCTCTGGCAAGCAAGGAAAAAGCTCAATCTTAAAAAAGTTGAAAAACTTATTGTGCGAAAAAAGAAGAGACAATACTCTTGATTAGAGTTTAAGTAACTTAAGTTGAAAGTTTTTTGTTCATTTAAAAACCGTTGTCAAAAGGACTCCTTTTGGGAAACAAGCATACCTGCCGGGCAGGCAGGTTCAGGGTGATAATTAGTGCTATTTTCATATTTTATGTGTAACATGAGTTATTAAGATTGAGATTCTTCATTTAGCTTCGCTTCCTTCAGAATGCGTATAATCTTTTATTTCTGTTGTTATGATTTCTTTTTGTTGACCTTTCTAATGAGTTACTACAATTTAATTTTTTTACACATCTTTCATTGACAATTAAAACACAAATGTTTAATTTCAATTCAGTTATTTAGATCATTGGGTTGCATAAGTTGGATTACAATTTTCCAAATATTTTTAGTCAGCCCGCATTAGGTGGGATGGCTAACAAACCAGAACTTCTCGAAAGCGAACTCCACAGAAAATTAACCAAAGCAAAAGATAATTGTAAGCAGAGAAATCCGTTAGGCGGAAAAATGCAAAGATTGTTAAGCGGAATGTTCATCCATGCAACAAGCCAATAAATAAATGAGAAAAAATAGTAAGTAATTAAAATACAAACACTTATGGCGGAAGCAGAAAATATACAAAGAATGTTATCGAGATGATTCTTTCCGGATAACATTCATTCCGGATAGTGTTTTTTTCGGATTAAATAATAGTTATCTAACAAATTAAAAGGGAGTTATATTATGAAAAATTCGACTTACTATTTAGTCTTTGTTCTGGTTTTAGTTTTTATCCTTTCCAGCAATATTTGTGCACAAGAAAATGTAACATCGAAGCGTCTTAGTCTATACGGTGGAGCTGCATTACCTCAAGGAGATTTCAGCAGCACAAATAGTGACAAAGCTGGTTATGCCAAAACTGGTTTTTGTGCAATGATAGAAGTCTCAAAATTTTTGAATGAAAGTATTAACTGGACTTCATCAATTTCATTAGCAATTAATAGCCTTGACGAAAGTTCATTGGAAGATCAATTATCTGGAATGACTGTTACCTCTGGTAGTTATATTACTACTTGGGCAATGACTGGCATTGGGTTCGAAAAAACTGTATCACCAACTGTAAAAATTTATGGCTTAGGGCAAATTGGATTATTATTATCAAGCTTCCCCGATATAAAATTATCTTATGGTGGGAAATCAATAATAACACAAACTACAAAAATGGGTACTGCTTTCGCGTATGGTTTTGGAGCTGGTGTAATAATTAATAGAATTAATATTGGTATACGGTATTATAGCGGTGAACCGGAATATGAACAATCAGCAAGTTATAGTGGGGTATCTGGTACGGCAAAAGTTAAAATGCCAGCAACAATTTTGCAATTATTAGTCGGCTTTAATTTTTAGAATCTTTACCAGAATTGTTAGCTAACCAGCTTTTCCACCCAACCGCTTACACAATGCGGAATTCGTGGTATTTTTAAGTTTGGTTTGCAAAGTAAAATTGTAGTTATAGTTTGTACAGTTAAATAAAGTTTTTATTAATTATTGGTAGTTGCTTTTTCCCAAAGGGATCTCTATGGGACAGTTCGGCATTGTTGTTTGGGGCGGACGGGTGAAAAGCCACACTGCACCCGGTGAGCGCCGCGTTATGGCATTCATTAGCCAT
>CBEVZC010000196.1:0-4760 GCA_965554225.1 uncultured bacterium
ATTTTTAATTTGACTTACACCAACAGGAGATAATTTTACAAGAGAAGTTGATATTTGAATTTGTCCTTCATCACTTGGAACAGCATCAATCGCATTTACAATTAAGTTAATAAATACTTGCTGTATTTGATTAGCATCTACTGTAATAAGCGGTAAATCTGGTTGTGTCTCTTTTCCTATTTCAAGGTGTTTTAATTTCAATTGATTTTTAGTTACTTTAATTGAGTTGTCGATCAATTCGTTAATAGAAACTTCATTCTTTTTAGGAACTGATTGGCGGGCAAAATCTAAAAGTCCTTTTACAATTTCACGACTTCGTATTGTTTCTTTTACAATAACGGATAAATCTTCTTGAATCTCAGTATCTTTTTTTAACCGTTTTTGCAAAAAGCTTGCATAAGTAAGAACGCCTGTTAACGGATTATTGATTTCATGTGCAACACCTGCAGCCAATCTACCAAGCGAAGCCATTTTGTCTGATTGGAATAATTGCATTCTTGCTTCGGCTAATCTTTTCGTCATTTTATTGAACGAACGTCCCAGAATACCAAGCTCATTATTTCCTAAATCTTTCACTCTGTAATTAAGATTTCCAACCCCTATTTCATGGGTTGCGTCCATTAAAATATTAACAGGTTTAACCAGCCATTTATGAACAAAAAAAGCTATTATTAAACTCAGCGCCAATATAGACGTAATAGCAAAAATTATTAATTTGATTGTACTTGTCCTTTGTGCCTGTTCCACATCTTTTAAGCACATCGTAATATCTAAAACTCCTAGTACTTTTTGAGATTTTGGGTGTACATGGCATGCAGAGTTCCAACAAGACGCTTCGTTATAAATTGGATTCATAACTCCTAATATTTTAGATGAGTCTGGGTTTATTCGAAAAATTCTTGTTCTATTACTAATAGGAAGTTTTTCCAGGGGTTGATTAGCTGTATGGCATGCAAAACAGCTTTCTGCTTTTTTATTTACCATTTGTCCAATCAAAGTTGAGTCCGTAGAGTAAATAATTTCACCTGCTTTATTGAAAATTCTTATTTTTCGTATACACCTTTCTTTACCAATAGTTTTAATAATTCCAAATGTTTGATCCTGCTCGTTTCTTAACATCCCAATTCGCGTAGCATTTTTAATTGTTTCACTCAATTGGTTTGCGTGTCTTTCGAATTCAGAAAGAAGCATATTACTTTGCGATCTTAAGTTGATGTATGAATAGCAACCAATAATAATTATTGTTGCTAAACCGACCGCAACAATAAGTTTAAATCCAATTTTGTGAAAACCTTGATTTATCTTTTTCATAATATTATTATTAATTTTTAATTAAAATTAGTTTTCCCGGTACATTTTTGGGAAATGATTTATTATCATGGCAATTATCACAAGCCGGCGGTGCTGAATAATTTCTGTCTGTATGACAATCTTCACAGTCAGCATCCTTGTGGTTCTCATCCAAAATCAAACCGGTAATTTTGTGATCGAAATTATCTTGAGTCCACCCTGAGTGGCAGCTTTTGCAACGGTTGTCTAATTTAGTAAACTGTTTTTTATTGCCGTGGCAAGCTTTGCATTTTATTTTTTTATGGAAACTATTAAGCGCCCAACCTGTTACCTTCTCATGATTAAACGGTTCTCTTTCCGCGTTACTATGGCAAAAAGTACAATTGCTTTTAACCTCTGTTTTGTGGCAGTTTGAACATTTTTGATGTGCTTGGGCTAAAGACTTAAACCCTTTAGCGGTTTTATTCAGTTGTCCATTCTTTACCTTTTTCGCTTTCTCAACGTCATGACATGCTACACATACTTCGTCTTTATGACAACTAGCACATTTAAGTCCGAATTTGTTAATATGCTCATCGTGGTAAAACGTTACCATTTTCCCTTTATTAGTAAATGTCTTAAATACAATTTTTTCAGGTGTCTTTAATTGCGGATGACTTATTTTAGTTTTCTCTTTAGGTTTACTAAATCTATTAGCTAGCAGTTTATCATTAGGTGTATGGCACGAATTACATTCTGTTTTATGACTCCACTTCCGGTGGCAATTCATACATTGTTGATGATATGCCCCTCTTAAATCGGGTCTTGTTATTACCGCTTTTTTCCTATCTTTATTATGACAATCGCTACACGGTTCAATTTTGTCGGTTGTGTTGTAATGATGACACTGAATACAGCCGCCGCTAATTTTAGACATTTCTGCGTGTAATTTATGCGGAAAATTTACTGGACCATAAATATTTTGCAGAGTATCAATTATTATATTTTCGGGACCTTCTTTATCAAAAGTATAAGTATTCATAATCTCGAAACGAGGACAAGGATTAAGACATGGTTTTTGAGCAGTTGGAAATTTACAGCTATGGCATATTGAGCAATCAATATTTTCATATTTGTGGTTTTTACTAATCTTCTGCTGTGCAATTATATTAGAAAATATGAAAAGACAAAATCCCAAAGAAACAAGCAGTATTTTTTTCATTTCGATTCCCCCCTTATTTCATATTTTGATTTCGGCAAAAGATCTTTAGAAGGAAGGCTTATAACAGGAAAAATTATGACTGCTATTCTATATAGAAGAACTAATATGGCAATGAAACCTACCGTAACGGATATTTCTCCAATTGAGGGGAAATAACTTTTAACAGCATAAGGAGGATTATAAGCGACCAAGAAATTATTAATTCTATTTAGGAAAATTCCTAAAATAACTAGTGAAGAAGCTGTGAATAAACCTAATTTTGAATGAATTACTTTTTCAGAAAAAAACATTCTTAGTGGAATTAATATCCCAAACACAACTTCAATCATAAACATTATACTTGCTGAGTTTATTACTTCTAAGTAAACAAAGGTTCCTCTAATAACCATATCGCCTAATTTAAATCCAAAATACACGAATAAAATGGGACCTACCATTCTTGCAAGGCCGGTCAATACTTCCATTTCAGGTTTTATCTTAAACGAACGTGCGGCTAATAGTGATTCAAAAATAACCATCGGAAATCCTACTGAAATTGCTGAAAGAAGAAAAAGCAAAGGTAAGATGGGAGTGTGCCACAAAGGGTGCATTTTAGAGCCGGCTACTACCATCAAAGTTCCCAATGATGATTGGTGAAGCGTAGATAAAACAACGCCTGCGATGACAAAAATAAATATAGTTTTGGAGAGTGATCTATCTAAAATTCTTAGTATCGAATCGATTGGAGTGTTCATGAATTTTAACATTCCTTTAAAATTCACCTTACCAATAAATCTTTCTGTTACAACAGGAAGGAATTCAATGTATAAAACGGTTAAGTAAAACATTACACAAATACCAACTTCAAAAAGAGGAGAACTGCCATTCCAAAAAATTAATGGATGCCAAATATAATACCAACGTCCAAGGTCTACCATAACACCAAAAGCTACAAAAGTATAACCAAGCATTGCTGTTAATAATGCCGGACGTAAAATTACTTTGTATTTTTCTCTATGCAGTACATGCCCTAACGCTGCTGTTGTAAATCCCCCTGAAGCTAATGCAACACCGCATGCAACGTCTATTGCAATCCAAATTCCCCATGGATGCTGAATATCTAAATTAGTTACATATCCCAAACCATAAATAAGTCTTAATGCGAGAAAAACCAATCCGTTAAATGCAAGTACAATTAATATCATTACACCTGGTGTTAGAAAATGTCTTTTCAGCGGAACCGGTTTATATATATTTTCCATTTTAGTCTTCTTCCTCCGAATTTTCTTTTCTTTTTGTTAACCACATAAGTCCACCCAATAATGTGTAAAGTGCAACAGGCGGTACAAAGTACCTAAATAGACCATGTTGTATAGATTCTGAAGTTGCAGGAGCCGGGTCTTCTCCGAGTTTGGGAAAATCTAATTTAGAAAAATCTTCACCTGAAAGATAAAGCCAGGAAGTTCCGCCCACTTCATATTCACCGTAAATATGATCAAAATATTTATCCGGTTTTTGTTTTATTCGACCTTTGGCAACTTGAAGTAAATCTACTCTTTTGCCGTATGTTAATGCTTCTACCGGACAAATTTCTACACAGGCAGGTAATAATCCCTTTGAAGTTCTATCGTAGCAAAAATCACATTTCATTATGTCTGGTTCTAAAGCTTTAGAGTATTGGAAAACCGGAATTTGGAAAGGACAAGCAACTACACAATATCTGCAGCCAATACATTTGCCTGTATCCCATGTAACACTGCCATCTTTATGTTTTGTAAATGCATGGACTATACAGGATGCAACACACGCAGGTTCTTCACAATGCATACATTGAACTTTAACATCAATTGGTAATGTTTGGTCAGATTTAAATTCATTGACTACAGTTAAAACTTCTTCTCCGGGTCTTCTTTCTTTATTAAATACAGACCTATCTTCATGGTAGTTTTCAAGAGGTCCGGTTGGAAGGTCATGAGCAACTTTACACGCATATTCACAACTTCTACACCCAATACAAACTGTTGTATCTACTAAAACACCCATACGGTCTTCCGGATGGACCTTTGGAGTTTCCGCTTTTAATTTTCCCGAAGCCAACCCGCTTACTGTAACACCAAGAGCTAAACTGGTTTTAAGAAAATCACGTCGATTTTGATTTGGCATAAAAATTCCCCTGTATTATTTAATCTATTATTTTTAATAATTTTATAATTCCGTTGACCTAGATTTTAATGAACCAAATAAATATTTATGGAGTACTTCATCAACATCACCATGTATCCAGGCAATG
>CBEVZC010000197.1:0-4736 GCA_965554225.1 uncultured bacterium
AAATTTTGACTTTTATAAATGAATTTATATTTTATTTTGTCCTTTCATAAAATCGAGGTAGAACATGAACATAGTTGAACGAGCAAAAAACATTCTGCTAAAACCCAAAGAAGAATGGGAAGTTATCAAAACTGAAGAAACAACGGTTAATGCGTTGTTTACCCAGTATGCGGTTATTTTAGCTGCCATACCAGCTGTTGCCGGATTTTTAGGATACAGTGTTTTCGGTATGAATCTCGGATTTAAAACATTCAGGGTGCCAATCGGTACAAGCTTTGGCTGGGCTGTTATTACATATGTTCTAATGCTTGTTGGTATTTATTTGATTGGATTTTTAATTGACGCCTTCGCTCCCACGTTCGGATCAACAAAGAACATGGTGCAATCAATGAAGGTTGCTGTTTACGCCTATACTGCTACTTGGGTCGGCGGAATATTTTATATTTTTCCTGTTCTTTCATTCCTGGTAATGTTAGCTAGTATTTATTCTTTAATATTGATGTATATGGGACTTAAAAGAGTAAAGGATGTTCCCCAGGATAAGATGTTGGGTTATTTTATAACGGTCATTATAGTGGCTATTGTGGTTTACTTTGTTATTGGAGCAATTACAACTGCAGTAATATTTAGCGGACATGCAATGGGCGCTATGTAAGTAATTTTTGAATTTTTATTTATGTGACTAATTTTACGTTAGACAGGATTAAAGTAAAAATGTAATATTAACCGAGTAATTTATTTTGCATTGGTTTTGTATATAAAGCCGGTAATTATTACGGGCTTTCCACCTTGTTGTTATAATTCATTTATAGTTTTGGCTGGACCCGGTTAAGAAAAATCCAAAAGTTTACGGCTGTAAAAATCTTTGCCGCCGCCGTAATGTCTTGCGGAATTATTTTATTATTCTACGGCTTGAAAGAATATTATTTATTAGTTTTCTACTTCAATTTTTAGATATTATAATTATTTGGTGCTACATGGAAATTCTTTCAAATGATTATTTTGAAGATCAAGAATTTAATGATTTATCATTAATTGGTGAAAAATTAGAATCAAAAATTTTTCAAAACTGTACTTTTAAAAATTGCGATTTTTCAAAAAGCAATTTTGCTCATAGTGTATTTGCACAATGCGAATTTGATTCGTGTAATTTTAGTCTTGTAAGCTTATGGGAAACACAATTAAACGGGGTTATTTTTAATGAGTGTAAAATTTTAGGAATTAATTTTACTCAAATGAATGATTTGGTAGTTCGCTTTGATTTTGAAAACTCATTTATTTCCGAATGTGACTTTTCCGATTTAGAGATACCCAAGACAAAACTTATTAATTGTGAAGTTAAAAACTGTGAATTTTTCCAGACCAATCTAAGTGAATCGGATTTATCAAATTCCGATTTTTTCAACACTGTTTTTGAAGTAACAAATTTATCCAAAGCTAATATTGTTGGTGCAATAAATTATAGAATAAATCCGCTTTCCAACAATATAAAGAATACTCGCTTTTCCCTTCCCGAAGCAGCATCCATTTTTGAGTTTTTGGATATAAAAATAGTAGATGAATAAAGCTTTTTGAAAAGACAACTAACTAAGTTCCTTGAAGGAACTTAGTTAGTGAAAAAGCGAACGGCTTTTATTTTTTTAGAACTCTTGTTACTTTCTCTGCTGCATCTTTAAGCGTTTTTGCAACTTCAAAATTTAACCCGGATTTTTCTAGTAGTTTCCTTCCTTCTTCTGCGTTGGTTCCATCTAGCCTTACAACAATCGGAAGTTCAACTTTTACTTCTTTAACGGCATCAACAACGCCTTGTGCAACACGGTCGCAGCGAACAATGCCGCCGAAAATGTTTATTAAAATAGCTTTTACATTTGGTTCTGAAAGAATAATTTTAAATCCATTAGCAACGGTTTCTTTGTTTGCGTTTCCGCCAACATCCAAAAAGTTTGCCGGATCACCACCTGCCAATTTTATGATATCCATAGTCGCCATTGCAAGTCCTGCACCGTTAACCATGCAGCCGACATTTCCATCTAATTGAATATAGTTCAAATTATATTTGGAAGCTTCAATTTCAGATTTTTCTTCCTCATCAAAATCTCTGTATGCTAAAATCTCAGGATGCCTGTAAAGTGCGTTGTCGTCAAAATTCATTTTAGCATCTAAAGCAATAACCTTTCCCTCTTTTGTAACAACCAGTGGATTTATCTCTGCAATTGATGCGTCGGTTGATTCGTAAACTTTGTAAAGCTGCATTAAAAACTTTACTGCGTTTTTGAATTGTGCTCCCTCTAATCCTAAAGCAAAAGCTATTTTTCTAGCTTGATAAGGTTGGATCCCTATTGCCGGATCAATTGTTTCTTTAACTATTAATTCCGGAGTTTCTGCAGCAACTTTTTCTATCTCAACACCACCTTCTGTAGAAGCCATTAAAACGTTTTTCGATTGTGCTCTATCCAAGGTTATACCAACATAAAGCTCGCGTTCTATATTTACACCTTCTTCAATTAATAATCTTTTTACAACTTTTCCTTCCGGTCCGGTTTGATGAGTAACAAGAGTCATTCCTAAAATTTGTTTTGCATATTTTTTAACTTCATTAAGATTCTTGGCAACTTTAACGCCGCCGCCTTTTCCCCTTCCGCCGGCATGGATTTGTGCTTTTACAACTTTAATTTTCCCGTCTAATGATTTTGCCGCTTTAACGGCAGCATCAACGCTTCTAACCATCTTTCCGTTTGGAACGGGAACATCAAATTTTCTAAAGATTTCTTTTGCTTGGTATTCGTGAATTTTCATGATAAATCCTTATGGAATTGTTAACAGTTACTCAATTTTTAATATTGAAACTTATAAATAATTGATTAAATACCCTAAAATAAATTTCATTCTGTCAAGTAAAAATAGTTATACGGCTCTATTATCTAAACAATGCATCGTAAATTGCATCGTGAATTATTGGTCTGAACTTGATAATCTTTCTGTTTTTCCTTGTAGGATAAACTCTGTTAGTTAACAAAATCACAAAAATTCCTGTATCTTTATTTACCCAGACCGATGTACCGGTATAACCGGTATGGCCATATGAATTTGTTGAGAACTTTGTTCCGAACGATGAACCTTTCGCGGATTTTGTATCCCATCCGATCCCCCGGCTGCTTTGATCGGATTGTCTTGAAGTCCATTCATCAATTGTTGATTTTTTAATAATTTGTTTCCCGTTATATTTTTCGTTATTCAGCATCATGTGAAAAAATTTTACCAAATCCGGAGCGGTTGAAAATAATCCTGCATGACCCGCAACACCGCCCAGCATGTAGGCGCGTTCATCGTGAACTTCACCTTGTAACGGTCTCATTCTGTAAAACGTATCTATCTCGGTCGGCGCACATTTTTGCTTTAACGATGGAGGAGGATTGTACATTGTGTTGTTCATACCAAGAGGTTTGAATAGATTTTTCTCGAGGAATTTATCCAATGTAGTTCCGGAGATTCTTTCGATTACTTTTTGTAATGTTATCATTCCCAAATCGCTGTAGACATATTTTGTTCTGGGTTCATAGATAAGCTTGGTATTCATTATATCGTCTATAACTTGCTTGCCTGTATTATAGATGTCGTAATATTTTTTGAATGCAGGCAGACCGGAATTATGCAGGAGTAAATTTCTAACAGTTATTTTCTCTTTACCATGATTACCAAACTCAGGCAAATACGTTGCAACTTTTTCGTCAAGCTTAAGTTTTCCCCGGTCATATAAAATCATTGCTGCGGATGTTGTACCAATCACTTTGGAAACAGAAGCCAGATCGAACAATGTGTTTAAGTTCATTTTGGGAGAGTTTGAACTGTAAGTATAATGCCCGTAAGCTTTTCCGTAAATTATTCCCTTTTTGTTTCCTATTAACAAAGCTGCGCCGGGGAATACCGAATCCCGGATTGCGTTATTCATCAAAGAATCGACTTCGTCGAACTTAGAATTACTATGCGAAATATTGTTTGAATTATTCTTTGTATAATCAATTGATTTACAACTTGTAAAAAGTAAACCGGTAAACAAAATCATTAGAACATAGTTAAAAATGTACTTATTCAATTTGTGTATTCTCCTTAGTTTTTTTACCGAAGTTTGGGTCGAGTGGAATAAATTTAGTAATTATAAAAGCGGGAATAGTAGCAATTACAACCCATACAAAAAAGTGCTGATACCCGATTAGTTCTTCCAGCCAACCGCTGAACATTCCCGGAACCATCATCCCAAGCGCCATAAACCCCGTTGCAATTGCAAAGTGAGCGGTTTTAAACTTACCTTCGGAAATATAAATCATGTACAACATATAAGCGGTAAACCCGAAACCGTATCCGAACTGTTCAACAGCAACTGCCGAGGAAATAGCTGTAAATGATTCGGGTTGAGCATAAGACAAATAAATATAAACGGCATCCGGTAAGTTTATTGCAATTAACATCCACCAGATCCAATATTTTAATCCTTGTTTCGCCGCAAGAAATCCGCCGAGTAAACCTCCGACCGTTAAAGACAATATACCGATTGTTCCGTAAATCACACCAACTTCACCTGTGGTTAATCCTAATCCGCCTATTTCTCTAGCATCAAGCATAAACGGCGCTGCCAGCTTTACCAATTGCGATTCACCAAGTCTGAAAAAGAGTAGAAAACCAAGGATGGTCCAAATTCGTTCCTTCTTAAAAAACAATACAAATGTTTCAATGAACTC
>CBEVZC010000198.1:0-4676 GCA_965554225.1 uncultured bacterium
TTGTAATAATTCGGTGAAACAATTCCTATTTGCAATAAAAATTGTTTTTTTTTTCAATAATACGGGACGTAGCCCATAACCATTTAAGTACACCGGATTATTCACACTGTCATTTTCTTGATATATAGTATCATTTCCCTGAGAAAACGCAGTACTACCATAAAACATGATCGCAATAAGACAAAATTTTAAAATAGTTTTTATCATAATTATTAATTAATAAGTAAACTCTTACTTACATAGTTATTTAAAAAAATTATTTTTTCCAGGGAAGTCTATCCGCTGCTAAATAATGATGAAAAGAAATTAGTTTCCTCACTTCTTTCGTCAAGCCAAAAAGAATTTTTAGAAACAATCCATCCCGTAATTTCAAGTGTTACAGCAAATAAAAACATCTTACTGCTTATTGAAGACTTTAACTCTTTTGATAATTTTACTATTGAGGTGCTCACAGATTTGATACCTGTATTTCAGGTAAATGATGTAAAAGTGATTCTTACAGAATCTTCGGATTTAAATTATAAAACAGGGAAAATAAATAACCTTAGAGATTTAACTGTTGGCTCATTTACATCAGCTCAGCTCTCAGAATACATTGAACTCGCTTTTTATTCTGAGTTTCCCAAAGAGAAATTGATCAATCATATTTTAATTTATGCAGATTTGCTGCCCGGGAACATTGTTGATTTCATAAAAGATTTAATTCAATTAGAATTATTGAAGTTTGCCCCTGACGGTGCAGTAATTAATGAAAATAAAGACGATCTTTCTGTGCTTGAGGGATCGTTCGAAAAAATTTATAATTTGCGATTAGCACAGTTAGATGAAAAATCTTTATATCTTGCAAAGATTATCTCTTCTTTTGAAGGAAGCGTTGAGCGAAATGTTTTGAAAGAATTATCAGGTAGCGATGCAAGTGAATTTTCAAAACTACTTTCTAATTTGCAGTATCATAATATTCTTCTTCCAACAATTCTTAACCCAACACCTGTTATTTCTTCAGAAGGGATGAAGAAACATATCTATTCCCTTATTGAAAATCCGAAAGACCTTCACCTGAAATTGGCAAATTTAATTTCGGAGAAAATACCCGGATTCAATAAAAATGAACTTGCAAGGCAATATGAATTAGCAGGAGATTACTCCGAAAGCTATAAAGTATTAACTGAAGAGTTAGATGATGCTGAAAAACTCTCTGCATTTTCTTACATGAGAGGAATTCTCGAGCACCTTTTATTACTTCCTTTAGATAAAACCCTAATGAATAAAGTTCGGTACAGGTTAATATTAGTTCTTTCCCGGATGAGTGATTACAGTGGTACTCTTAAAATGATAAATGAAATTGATGAAGCATTACTTACAAGAGAACAGTTGTTGGAAATCCTGATAATCAAAGGAAGCTCACTAATCTTCTCCGGTAAAGCTGAGGAGGGAAAAGACGTATTAAAAAATCTTATCCATGAGGTTCAGAATGAATTCAGGAAAAACAAATTACTTGTTGAAATAGCTTATGCAAAATTTGAGCTGAATAATTACGATGAAGCGAATGAGTTAGCGCATGAAATTTTATCTAAGAACGAAGTTAATGAGGAAGATATTGGAAGAATTTATAACCTGTTGGGAATGATAGAGATTTTTCAAAATAACAGTCCAAATATTGCATTAGAGCATTTTGAAAAGGCACTTTCACATTATAAAAATGCTAACTTAATGCGGCGGGCAGCGGGGATGGAATTGAATATAGGAAACATATATAATATGCTTGGTGATGATCAAAAGACAGAAGATCATTGGACCAAAGCCTTAAAAATTAATCTATCAATTGGTAATCTTGAACAGGAAGGTAAACTCTTATTAAACAATGGAATTTATTACTTTCTTAGAAATGAAGTTGATAATGCGTTAGAATCCTATAAAAGAGCAAGCAAGATATTTTTAAGTCTTGGTGATAAAAATAGTTACGGTGTTTTATTAGGCAATTTAGGTGAATTGTATTTTGTTATGTGTGATTATGAAGAATCATTTTACTCTTTGCAGGAAGGAATTAGAATATTTTACGAATCAAAGAATGTTGAAGAGCTTGCTCCTATTGTAATCTTACTTTCACTTTGGCAATATACTGTAGGTACAGGAGATTTATTATTAGAGCAGTATAATTCTTTTGAGAACATTCTGTTAAGTGAAGAACTGAAAGATAACTTTGAACTTGAACTTGGCTTTATAAAACAACTCATTCTCATCTTAAATGATGAGCCGGTTGATTTAACCATACTTAAAGCCATCATGAATAAATATCTTGACCAGGGACAGGTGCGTAATTATTTAATAGTTAAATCAATTTTATTAGAATATTTATTACACTTAACTTTATATGAAGAAGCATTAAATGAGTTAAATGATAAAGATTTTAAAAATATTTATTCTGAAAAAAAGAAATTTCAGGCACAAAGAGAATACTTTCTTGGAAAAATTTCATTAAATTTTGGCAGTGAGAAATTAGATTCTCCCATTGTGCATTTTGAAAAGGCTTATGAAATTTTGTTAAACGATAACGTTACAGAATTTACATGGAAAGTCTTACTGGAATTAGCTGATATTTATACAGCGAGAGGGCAGGATAAAAAAGCTAAGAAGATGATTATTTACGGGTCGGAATTGCTTAAATTAATAGCCGAAAAAATAGAAACACCAAAATTTAAAAAAGCATATCTGGAAAGATCTGATAGAAAAGAAGCGCTCCAGCGTTTGGATAAACTTAGCAGAAAAGTTGGTGTGTAGATATTTATGGAAGAAAACCTTGTAAACATAAAAATATTTTCAGACTCCGAAGATACGGTTTCGGTAACCTCTGCTTTAAAACAATTAACGCTTAAAGGTATTCCGATAAACTATATCTTTCCTCAAAAAATTGAACCCGATGAAAATGATATTCTTGTATTCCAGGTCGAATCAATGGATTCGCTGTATCTTAAGGCATTAATAAAAATTAAAAACCATATATCGAACAAAATATTATTTGTTGTAAAAAATTCGGATGCTTTGTTTGTTACTTCATTATTGCGCCTGGGTTTTATAAACGTATTTGTTTTTCCTTATGAGATATTAAAATTTACTTCATTGCTTGCCGAAATTATTTCGAATAAAACCTATATTACCGAAACCAATAAGATAGGTACTTTTGGTGTAAACAGGCAGGGAATACAATCTATTATAGGAACTTCAGAAAAACTGGTCAAAGTAGTAAATCTTGCTAAAAAAGTATCGGAAAAAAGCAGTGCAAATGTTTTAATTTTGGGTGAAACCGGAACGGGGAAAGGATTATTTGCAAGAGCAATTCATAACAGCGGTAGAACAAGTGCGTATCCTTTCATAGATATTGTTTGTACGGCTATCCCCGAAAACCTGTTGGAATCAGAATTATTCGGATATGAGTCCGGCGCTTTTACAAGTGCAAGGACCAGGAAAATCGGTTTATTTGAATTAGCGGATAAAGGTACTCTGTTTTTAGATGAAATTGGCGATTTGAGTCTTAATATTCAAACAAAACTCCTAAGAGCTATTGAGAAGAAAGTTATCAAACGATTGGGCGGTGTGAATGATATTCCAATAAATGCACGAATAATCTCGGCAACCAATCAGAATTTGGAATCGATGGTTGAACGGAATCTTTTCAGGCGGGATTTGTTTCACAGGTTAAATGTGGTTTCTATCGAAGTTCCGCCTCTCAGAGAGAGAGGGGAAGATATTGTTCTTCTCGCAAACCACTTCATAAAAGAGTTCAATAAACAATTTGGCAAATCGGTTAAAAAACTGGATAAAGATATTCAACACTTCTTTATGGGTTATCCCTGGCCGGGCAACGTAAGAGAATTAAGAAATGCAATTGAAAGAGCAGTTTTATTAAGCGAGGACGGTAAATTAAAACTTGAAGATTTTACGTCGCTTCGTAGAAATATTCCTGTTAATGCAGCGGATACTCAAAGTTTCGAATTAAACTCAAATCATTTGATAAGAATGGATATAAATTATGGTTCTACCGGTTTACGAAAGTTAGAAAAATTTTATGCCCGTGAAGTTTTAAAAAAACTTGGGGGTAATAAAACTCAGGCAGCGCGATTGTTGGGTATTTCCAGACCTAAGCTAGACACCCTTTTGAGGGATTAGTGAAGTATAATCTTTGATTATGACTTAATTTTAAAGTTTTTAGAGATGAATCCAACAACCAAAAAAAGTGTAAAATATATTTACAAAACAACGCTCTTACAGATACAACTCAGTAATTTTTACATCTAAAAACCTTTATTTTAATGTAAAATAAACCTTTTCGCACTTATCAGCATGGCACAAACATTGGATAATTTCACTATCATAAGAGGGCTACATGTATTCATGGGTGAGGATTTGTAGTTCTTTAAGTGTGTCATCATTAATTAAAAGTGAGTGGGCGCTATGCGTTTATTTATATTATCCCTCTTGTTTGGGGGACTATTATTCTCTGGATACGCACAGGTTGCTGACAATGTTCAACAAGCAACCCGCTATGGCGTATCGCAGGATAATATAATTGCTGTACAAGAAACCCACCAAAATACTTCAACCGAAGTTGTTCTGAATGACGCTATTACAACTGATTTCAGATCTTCTTCACAGCTTGATGAGTTAGGTTCCCGCTACGG
>CBEVZC010000199.1:0-4643 GCA_965554225.1 uncultured bacterium
AGCATCATTTTCTTAACTTGAATATTATTACCTGCTTTTAATTGATAGAAATAAATTCCGCTTGTAAGATTAGAAGCGTCGAAGTTTATTTCGTAACTTCCTGCCGGCTGTTCTTTATTAATCATTGAGGCAACCTCTTCGCCCAAAACATCATATATTTTTAGTGAAACATAGCCCGAGTTAGGTATTTGATATTTTATCTTTGTGCTTGGGTTAAACGGATTTGGATAGTTTTGTTCAAGACTGAACACTTTGGGTAAATTAGGTCTGCCCGATTCATCAACACCCGTTACATTAACAGGCTCACCTGTTTTATAATTGGCTATATAGAGCTGCTCATTCTGTTCTGAAGTTTTATTTAATGAAAGATGAGGTATTGGTGTGCTAGGCATAGAGTTGTTGAATCTGTTAACAACCCTGTATCTTAATCCCCAGTAAAATGCAGACTGATCCGGGACTAACTGATCGAATCCGTCATTAGCAAGTTGACCTAAGCTTAAAGCTACTTCAACCATTAGACTATCGTTTAAATGTTGGCGTCTAAATGCTCTACCGGCCTTTCTTTCTATTCTTGCAACAAAGGAATCAGGTATTGCAGCTACCGAAATGGAATCTGCTAAAGGTCTCATATTGTGAATCCAATTGTAGGAATCAACATTCATTGTATCAATACTATATCCTTCAGGGGATACCGTTACATCAAATCCCGTTGGGAATAATGTGCTAATAAAGTAGAAGTCCCATTCATTTGAATGTCCTAATGAATCAGCTTGCCAAACATTTACAAAGTAGAGTCTAATATTATTAGGAAGATCGCCTCCCGTTCTCAGGCTATCAATAATTGCTCGCACTTTATCAAAACGGAAATGTTTTTCTTTACCTGCAAGAATATTAACGTTATCTACGTCGGTACCGGAAACGACAACCGAATCAGCAGTTCCAATGTAATCGCCCATACCGGGATCAATCATTCCGTCACCGTTAACATCAATTGCTGCGATAGGATAATATATGCCGTCAGGTACATGATCAATAGAGAAATTCCCCGTTGAATCTACAATTGCTCCATGCAAAATTTCGGGTCCGTTTCCGTTAAGCGGATGAGGCATTAGAACAACAAAAGCATTTTGTGAGTATTGCACGGTATCTTCAAATGATACAGTCCCGCTTACACTGTATCCATTAAATACACTATCTGTTGTAAATTGAATCATTACAGGTGATTCAAGCCTCGAACCGTCTTGTGCTCTGATTCCGTAAAAGAGCATAAAATAATTAAAATTAGGTGCTAGATCGGCTGTTAAATAAATTGTAGTTAAATCGTTACTAAACCACATTTGTGTAATGTGATCAACATTTGTAATCAAAAAATTTGCCTCGTTAAAATGTGCCGTAGTATCGAGCGCTGAACTAAAAGTAACGCTTATAGTGTCTGCTAATTGTACGTTTACTGCTCCATCCGCCGGATGGGATTCAACAAAATTAAGTTGTGCTTTTGCTGTGATTGAAATTAATAAGAAAAAAAGAACTAGTTTTTTCATTCTCGCTCCATAAGTTGATTGTTATTATAGTGTTAATTTAATTTGTTGTTTATTATCGATAAATTATTTTAAGTTTTTAATTGTGATATTTATCACAAAAACTATTCCATAATCAATAGGTTATTAAGGAGGTAAGTTCTTTTGAGCCTAAAATGCCGACTTTGGCAATATTAGAAAGTACAATTATTATATTCTTTTTTCCTAATTCTTTTATAAAATATGATCGAAAACCCTTCCACCAGCCGGTATGATAAACAATTTTGTTGTTAGAATCAGAGGCATTTATCCGCCATCCAAATCCGTAATTATCATATATCCTTAAATCTTTATGCTGAGGAGTAAAAGCTTTATGCATTAAACTATCATTTACAAACTCTCCGTTATTAATGGCGTTGCTCCATTTAAATAAATCTTCTACAGATGAATAAATTCCTTTATCTCCAACAACGCCGTTCAAGTAGATGTCATCAGCTTTTCTACGTCTCCGAATATAACCAATCACTTCGGCTTTATTCTTTTTCCCCTTTTCTTTTTGATATACAAACGAATGAGTCATTTGCAAAGGATTAAAAACGGATTCTTTCATAAATTCTTTGTACGATTTTCCGGTAACTTTTTTGATTATATAAGCTAAAATAACGTAATTCGTATTGGAATAGTTATAGCGGTGATCGGGTTTATAATAGCGAAGCGGTTTATATCTTTTCATTAAATCAATTACATCTTTGTTGGTAATAGGATTTTTTTTGTCCTTCCAATATTTATCGGCAAAGTACATATATTCGGGCAAACCGGACCGGTGAGCAAGCAACAAACGTACAGTTATTCCTTTATAAGGAAACTCTTTGATAAACTTGCCTAACGTATCGGCAAGAGACAATTTCCCTTCTTGAATTAATTTTAAAATAGCATACGACGTTATCGGTTTGGTAAGCGAAGCCAGTTGAAACGAAGAAGATATTTTTAATTTTTCTTTCTTTTTAAAGTTTGCATAACCGAATGCATTTTTATAAATGATTTTCCCTTCGCTGCCGAATAACACAGTACCGTTAAACAATCCTCTTTTCGATCTGTTTTGGAAAAACGAATCAACTTTAGCGGATGCTTTCTTCAAAACCGGCGAGAGAACAGCGGCTTTTTTTATTTCTATTTTTTCAACCGGTTTCTGATTTGTGCTGTAACAAGAGCTGAACAGAAAAAGAGAGACGGATAAGCTGAGAGCAAGAAGAAATTTATTCATTTTATTTTAATAATCTATTTTTTATTGTTCCGGATAAGATCACTTAATTTAGATAGTGCATTTACATCGATTTCATGTTTACCATCGAACAAAATAAGTTTGTATTTTAATCCCAATTTTTCCAAACGTTTCTTTTCTATTTCAATACTCTTTTCATCAATAAATTGATCTTGTTTACCAAAGACAAAATATAACCCTACATTTTTTATTTTTTCCAAATTACTGCTTAATTCGTCATTTCGCGTAAGCGAGCCGCCCCAAAGAATTAAATTGTTGAAGGTATGTTTTGTATTTAAAATCCATCTTGATGCTGTATGCGTTCCTTGAGAAAACCCGAGCAAATTAATTTTCAGGTTAGAATTTAATAGTTGGGGTATTGTTTCGGCATAAATTTTCTCAAGATAATTTACATAATCGACTATTTCATTTTGACGGTCTTCGGTTGTCATCCATGTCGCTCCGACTTTAGCGTTAAAACCTTTAATGTAGAATTTATTCAGCGCTTCGGGTGCTATAATGAAATTACGTTCAGTAAATAAAGGTTCAAATTTCTTAATGAAATCTTCCGCCAATTGACCGTAACCATGCAGAAGAAACCAAACAGATTCGGTTTTCTCGTTTAAAATTCCAGCCGTTACATATTTGGCTGTTTTGGAAACTGATATTAAATGCCGGTTAACTTTCAAAATTATTCCGATCTCTTTTATACTCTAAAATTTCTAATCTGTCTCCCAAATTTACAAAACCTGAATTTCTTGCAATAAGATTTTGACCAAATAATATTTTGTTTTCGCTTCTTCTATATTTTGACAAAGTTGAAAGCGGTTCTTTATTTTTAATTCCTGTATTTTGATCAATGGTAGGAATTACACATCGTGCACAAGGTTTAACAACATCAAAAATTACTTCGCCGACTTTGATTTTTAACCATTTATCTTCAACGTGAGCTTCTCCCCCTGTAAACACAAAATTCGGTCTGAATCTGTTCATCGGCAATTTATCTTTGAGCTTTGAATTAAGTAAATCCAACGAGGACCTTCCGATTATTAAAAAGGGAAATCCGTCGGCAAAACCAACCGTTTCATTATTGTGTGCATATTTTTTATTTACGTATCTTTTGTGTTGATCTGTTAAAGTGACCAGGCGACATTCCATTCCAATGGCAATTGTGAGCCATCGATCGGCTTCTTCTGAAATAAAGTTTGCCAAAACTTTGTCCTCAAATATTCTCACAACTGCCGTTTCGTGTGAAAGTTTGTCAAACGGAATAAATAGTTTGGGCAATTGCTTTGTTTTTTGAGAAAACTCTACTCCCTCTTTATTAATTAGGGTTGATATAAGCGCCATTTCGGAATTTGTGCGTTGGGTAAGAAAAACATTATTCTTATCAACAACCATCCATCTCCGGTCAAATTGCAATCCTTCTATTTTTACTGAAGAAGAATCCAGACTTATTCCGGAAAGCGATTTAACCGGATAAATATAAATTTCGGATAGCTTGTATTTATTCATTGTTTATGCTAATTATATTTCCCCGTCGTATCTTAACCACTCTTGTGTTCTATGGAAAAATAAAACATATCCTCTAACTTGCAGCTTTCCATTTTCAAGCCAGAGTTTGCAATCGTAAGTTTTTCCTTTTTTCGGATCGAGAATTTCTCCGTCTTCCCAAACATCATCGTCCTTATCATGTTCCAGTCCATCAATAATTGTCATTCCTAATACTTTTTTATTATATCTCAGATCGTCCTCGTCGCATTTATCACAAATTGGATCCGGATCTTCTCCCGGTTTTCTAAATAATTTAACAACATCGCCATAGAGTTTTCCATCTTTAATATAAATTTTCACGACTGATTTCG
>CBEVZC010000200.1:0-4554 GCA_965554225.1 uncultured bacterium
AGAGAACGAATTCAACAGTTGTTTATTATAAAAACCAAAATAATGCTTTATTTCCAAAAGAAACTTAGTGTGACTCTTATAATTTTATTTAAAATAGATTAAACTTTATGAATATCTTAATTGCAGATAATCCTGGTTTGAATTCATATGTAACATCTCTAATAGAAGCTTATAAAAAAGCAGATAGAAATGTTATTTGTGGTTTACATAATTTAATGTTTGCTTAATTTTAAAACTAACGAAAGATAGCTGCATGTATACTTGAATAGGCTTATTTTGCAGGAACTTTAATATTTGGCCTAAAATAAAAAAAGAATTCCCGGACTTAAAATTACTTATTGGAGGCGGTATTTGTAAAAGACCGGAAATATAGAACTACTGGGTAAGATAAATGACTTGCAGAATTTTTATTTTAAAGGAGACATCTTTATTAATCCTGTATTCGAAGGTGCCGGGTTGAAAATTAAGAACATAGAAGCGTTGTCTTATGGTAAAATAGTAGTTTGCCATCCGCATAATATTGAAGGAATATTTCAACAAAACAAAGCTCCAATTTTAATAGCTAAAGATTCAGAAGAGTATGCTACTCAATTTAGAAAAATTTTCGGTTCTACTAAAACTATATTAGAGTTAAAAAACAAAGTTGAGTTTTATATTAAAGATTATAATAAAATAGTTCAATCCAGATTTGAGGAAGCGTTAAGATAACATGGGTGAAAATTGAACTCAAAAAATATATTGGTTTCTTTCGTTATCCCAACGCACAATAGAGCGGAGCTTTTAAGAAGGTGTTTGGATAGCGTTATCTCTCAAACTTATAAAAATCTTGAAATTATTGTTGTTAATGATAACTCAACAGATAATACGGATGAGGTTCTAAAATCCTTTAAAAGAAAAGATAATAGAATTGTTACCTTAAAAAATAAAGGAACTGGCGGAAATGCAGCTAGAAACACCGGAATACTTGCTGCAAAAGGTGAGTATATTGCTCTTATGGATGATGATGATACTTGCATGCCTAGCAGGGTTGAAAAACAATTAGGAGCTGTTGTTAATTCAGATTTTATGTATGATTTTATAATTTCCGGTTATGAAATGAGAAAACCAGACGGAACGTTGGTTAAGACCGTAGACTATTTGAAACCGATGCAATCTATAGGTTTAACAATTCGCTGGTTTGTAAAAACTAGTTTGTTAAAAAGGGTAAAGGGATTTGATATTGAACAACCAAGTCTCCAAGAGGTTGAATTGTTCTGGAGACTTAAAGAAGTTGCCAAAATTTATTTTGATTCATCCATTGTAGTAACAATTCGAGGTGCTGAAGTATCGATTACAAAAGATCCCGCTAAAATGAAAAAAGGGATAGATAGGCTTTTAGAGTTGCATGGTAGTAAAATGAGTAAAAAAGAATATAATAATTGGATTAGATCTTTATGCGGACATGCAGCGAAAAAAAGAGATTGGAAATTATTTTTTATGGAGTTAAAAAAACTCAACCTTTCTGCAGCCAAATTTTGGGATACACTTTTATTTTTCAGTGGTATAACTCATTCCTTTAATATTTATAAAATTTACAACAGAATTTTGGACCAATCTTATAAAAACAAGAAGATTAGAGATTATAAACTTTTATGATTGTACAAGTCAGTGAATGTCCGGGAAGCAATTCGTATATTCTGTCCTTAATTGAAGCTTACAAAAAATTAGGACTAACAGCATTTTGCGGTAAGCATAATTTCTTTTATTCTAATATTGTACCTGATATATTGCATATTCATTGGCCGGAAATGCTTATAAAATGGTTCCCATTTGCGGAATTAGAACCGGCAGAGAAATTGAAGGAAATAAAAAACAGATTAGATTTTTATAAAGAAAACAATACAAAAATAATTTTAAACGTTCATAATATTAAACCGCATGATAAAAGCAAAGACAGCTTTGAGTTAAATTTATATAAAACAATTATAAAAAAAACAGATATTTTTGTACACCATTGTCCCCGATCGATAGATTTATTAAAATCCAACTACTATATTCCCGAAGATAAAAAACATGTTGTTGCAAACCACGGGGATTATATTTTAGATTATGAAAACCTAAGCAAAATTTCCGCAAGGGAAAAATTAGGTATAGATAATGATAAATTTGTAATCTTAAATTTTGGTCAGCAAAGGTTATACAAGGGAGAAGACTTTATTCAAGAAACCTTTAATCAGCTAAAAATAAATGAGAAATTTTTATTAACTGCTGGGAATTATCAATATCCATCTCATTCTTATAGTAAAACAACCTATTTAAAACTTAAAAATAGAATAAGGGAAAAACAGCCGTCAGGTAACAAAAAGTTTATTATTCGTCCAATTAAGCAAAGAGAGCTGCCAATAATTTTTAATTCGGCAGATTTAGTTATCGTAGCTCATAAATACGCATTAACCTCCGGTATATTAAATATGGCAGCTACCTTTTCAAAACCAATAGTATTTCCTGATATTGGCTGTTTTGAATATCAAATGAACGATTGGGTTTATAAAAAATTCAACGTAGAAAATATTAACGAAGCGGTAAAATCAATAGCATTAATTTATGAAAAGATACAGCTGGGCAATTTAAAATTAGATAATACGAAATGGATCAAAAATAATTCATGGGAAAACCATGTGAATAAAATTTTAGAAGTCATTTAATTTATATGAATCCTAAAAGTTTTTTTATATTAGATAATTATGTTTCAAGATTAAAGCTTTTGCAAAAAAAAAGGAAAATAAGTTATCTACAAAAACAGAAAGTTGAAACGACAAAAGTATTTAGATCTTGGAAGGTAAGTAAAGACAAAATTGACAGTAATTTAAAATTAGATTTTAATAATAAGTATTTCATATTTGGAATTCCGGTAGATTTGGGGAATATTGACTGGCATAAGGATTTGTTTTCCGGCTTTAGCTACCCGCAAGAAAGATTTGATAAATTAAATGCGCCCCAATATTTTAACAAAGGAATTGATTTGGTCTGTCCATGGGAACAATCAAGTTTTTATTTCGGACCACATTTAGCACAAAAATATTTTCTTACAGGGGATAACAAATATTACTTGCAATTTAAAAAACTTACATTAGACTGGATAGAAAAAAACCCGTTTTTAACTGGAGTTAATTGGCTTTCTACAATGGATGTAGCAATCAGGGCGATCAATTGGATAGTAACGGTAAATTTTTTTAATGATTTGTTCGATGAAGATTCGGAATTTAAAAATAAATTATCCCGATCTCTTATCATGCATGCTAAGTATATAAGTGCATTCCCTTCAATAGAAAGGCATGGCCTTACAACCAATCATACAACGGCTGATTATGCCGGTTTATTATTTTTAGCTCTTTCTTTGAAGGATTATAAAGAATCGGATCAATGGTTAGAAAAAGCTGTTGGCGGACTTGAAAGCTGTATTAACGATCAGATTTATGAAGACGGTGTAGACTTTGAGGGATCAATTCCCTATCATAGATTAGTGCTTGAATTGTTTGCGTATGCTGCTTTTGTCAGCATTAGTAATGGAATAAATCTATCGAATAATTATTTAAAAAAGCTCTTTAAAATGTTTGAATATACAGCGGCATATATCGATAAAAATGGAAATGCACCCCAGGTCGGTGATAACGATAGTGGAAGAACGCTGATATTTAACACAGATAAAAACAATAATCCGTACGGGAATGAGCATGATCATTCATATTTGTTAAGTCTCGGTGAATCTATTTTTAATTATGAATTCCCGACACAGTGTACTAACTCTGACAGTTCTATTTTACAATTTATTCCGGAAATTAATAAAGTTGATCTCGCAAATTTAAATATAAAATCTAGAGCAACAGACAAATCAATTAAATTTGAAGACGGCGGAGCATATATTTTAAAAAATAGTATGTTTTCTCTTTTAGTATCCTGTTTTCCGTTGGGACAGAATGGTAAAGGCGGACACAATAACCTTGATGTTGGAAGCTTTACTTTATCAATTGATGGCAATCCTGTAATTGTTGATCCTGGGACTTTAACTTATACCGGAGATAAATCTCTAAGAGATAAATTTAGAGAATATACATATCATAATACAATATTTAACGGAGAGGATGTTAAACTTAACATAAACGAGAATGATTATTGGATGTTAAAAAATTATTATAATTGTAAAGATTTAATTTTTGGGAATAAATCGATTCAAATAAAAATAAATTTTGTCAATGATTCAAAAATTCGAACAAGACATTTTTTATTAGAGGAAAATAGTGTCATAATAGAAGATCAATTAGAAGGTGTATTTTATTCCAGAATTAATCTTGATCCAAGTATTAATATTCTTAAACAATCAAAGACAGCAATTCAAACTAATTTTTTTGATTTGTATTTCAATTCCGATTGTCAATACGAAATAAAAGAATATGATTACTCCCCACATTATGGACTATCAACTAAATCGGACTATATACAAATCAAAGCATTCGATAAACTTAACATTAAAATAAAAACCAAATGATATCAATAGCATTATCACTAATATTCCTA
>CBEVZC010000201.1:0-4527 GCA_965554225.1 uncultured bacterium
AAATCATTAATGACTATCTTTATCTCGGATTTACTTGTTCATAAGGAACGACTACATAGTAAAATGGTTTGGGATCAACTTTCATTTAATTATTCCCATTTTTCTCTTTCCCATTATCAATCATCCATCCGCTAATACTGATTAATTTTCTCAACTCCTAGTTGTTCCTTCTCAATTCCTAATTCAACATACAAGTACTGATTTTTTTATATTTGCAAATTCATTAAAATAAAGTTGAGTTTAAAATGAAAGTAAAGCAATTGAGCGAAATTCCCAAAGCGTACAATCCCGGTGAAGTAGAAGATAAATGGTACAAATACTGGGAAGATCATGGATTGTATCATTCCGAAGTTGATGAATCTAAAACTCCTTACACTATTGTAATTCCACCGCCGAATATTACCGGAATGCTTACAATGGGACACATTCTTAACAACTCAATACAAGATTTATATATTCGTTATAAACGCATGAAAGGCTTTAATGCACTTTGGGTTCCGGGAACCGATCACGCTTCAATTGCTACAGAAACGAAAGTTGTAAATTTCTTAAAAGAACAGGGAATAAATAAATACGAAATTGGTCGGGATGAATTTTTGAAGCACTGCTGGGAATGGAAAGAGAAATACGGAAATATTATCACCAAGCAGCTAAGAAAATTAGGTGTTAGCTGCGACTGGAAACGCGAACGGTTTACAATGGATGATCATTATTACAGAAAGGTTATTGAAGCGTTTGTTAAACTCTATAAAAAAGGATTGATCTATCGCGGCTATAGAATGGTGAATTGGGATCCCGCTTCCAAATCTGCTATCTCCGATGAAGAGGTAAATTTCAAAACCGTTCAGGGTAAATTGTGGTATTTCAAATATCCGATAAAAGACAGTAATGAATACATGGTAGTTGCTACAACACGTCCTGAAACGATGCTCGGCGATACCGGTGTTGCGGTTAACCCTAAAGATGAAAGATATAAAAATCTAATCGGTAAAAAAGTAATTCTTCCAATAGTAAATAGAGAAGTTCCGATATTTGCAGACGAATACGTTGACTTGGAATTCGGAACAGGTGCTGTTAAAATAACTCCCGCTCACGATGTAAACGACTATGAAATGGGGACAAGGCATAATTTAGAAGTAATAAATATATTTAACGACGATGCAACAACAAACAATAATGTGCCGGAAGAATTCAGAGGTTTGGATAGATACGAAGTTCGTAAAAAAGTAGTTGAGAAATTTGATGAATTGGGTCTGCTTGAAAAAATAGAAGACTATACAACAAATATAGGCTATTCCGATCGAGGCGGCGTGCCGATTGAACCTTACCTTTCCGAACAGTGGTTTATGAAAATGGACGAACTTTCAAAACCCGCCCTTGAAGTTGTGCGCGGAGGGAAAGTTAAATTTCATCCTGATCATTGGGTAAAAACCTACGAACACTGGATGGGAAATATAAGAGATTGGTGCATTTCGCGCCAGCTTTGGTGGGGACATAGAATTCCGGTTTGGTATCACAAAGAAACTAATGAAATTTATTGCGAAGTTGATCCTCCGGAAGATATTGAGAATTGGAAACAGGATGAAGACGTTCTGGACACTTGGGCATCCAGCTGGTTGTGGGCGCAGGATGTATTTACAACAAAAGAAGATCAAGAATATTATTATCCCACCGATTTACTGGTTACCGGTCCGGATATAATTTTCTTTTGGGTTGCGCGAATGATAATGGCGGGAATGGAATTTATGAATGATATTCCATTTAAAGATGTTTACTTCACAAGTATCATCCGGGACGTTCAAGGCAGAAAAATGAGTAAGTCGCTCGGCAACTCACCTGATCCCCTTGTTGTTATTGGCGAATACGGAGCCGATGCATTACGATTTACAATAAATTATATCTCTCCGCTCGGTCAAGATGTTATGTTCAGTACGGATAAAACAGAATTGGGGCGTAATTTTGCAAATAAAATTTGGAATGCCGGAAGATTCTTGTTTATGAACGCAGAACAGATTAAAGCCGATGAGTCTTTAGCCAATAAGCATATCGATTTTGTTGACGAATGGATTACATCACGATTCCAAAGTGCAATAAAGCAATTTGAAGATGCTCTGGAACGGTTCGATATTACCGGTGCAGCTAAAATTGTTTATTCATATATCTGGAACGACTATTGCGATTGGTATATTGAATTAAGCAAAGTTAAATTTTATTCCGATAACGAAGAAATAAAATCCGCTACTCTAACACGCGCACTATTTTTATTTGAAGGGCTTTTAAAACTTGCACATCCGTTCATGCCCTTTATTACAGAAGAATTGTGGCATTTAATTTCCGGAAGAGCCGACGGTGAAAGCATTTCCGCATCCGAGTTCCCGGAATTTGATGAAGCTCTGGTTTCATTAAATGCTGAAACTGAAATGAATTTTGTGCAAAATGTTATTACTGCATTAAGAAATATTCGAGGCGAGCTTTCAATTCCGCCGTCTAAAAAAATTGATGTTTTATTGAAAACGGATTCCGTTAAAGATAACCAAAAAATCTACATTCAATCCCTTACAAAAGTAGATGAACTTACTGTTGATCCGGCAGTTCAAAAACCTCCGCAGAGCGCTTCGGCAGTTGTGAAAGGCTGCGATATATTCGTCCCGCTTAAAGGTATAATTGATCTTGATGTGGAACGTACCAGAATTGAAAAGGAAATATCCCGTTTGGAAGGAGCATTAAAAGGCGTTGAGAAAAAACTTTCGAATGAGAAATTCGTTAATAATGCACCGAAAGAAGTTGTTGAAAAGGAACAGAATAAAAAGGAAAACTGGGAAGGGCAATTGGTTAAACTTAAGAAAATTTTGGAAGAGTTGATTTGAATAGCACACAGATGAACGTCGATTGATTATGATTTGTATAGAAGGAAATATCAAACAACATTAAGTCTATATCTATATTTTAATGCATATTAATTGACTTCCACATTTCATACATAATATCAACTAAATTCGCATTTACTAATTCGATAATGATTTATATTTTATATCCTAAACCAATTCGGAAAATATCAAAAACATTTTTAGCTTTGGCAGAATATTTTTGATCAAATGGTACTGAAATACCATATTCATTATTTAAAGCATAATCAAAAATCAACTCAGCAAATATATGCTTAGTAAAATCCAGTCCTATTCCTGCGCTTAGAAAGTTTATTGGTTTACTATCACTTTTATCATGAATATCGTTGCAAAATATTTTTTCTTGGTTAAAGTGGATATTAAAACCTAATTGAAAATACATGTTTTTTAAAAAATATTTATTTAAAAACATACCCAATTCAAATCCGCTATAATCATCTGCATCCAAATAACCAAGTCTTAAAGCTGCACCAATCTTAGCCTTCTTATTTAATGTTCCATGTATAAACAAATAACCTGCTCTCGGTGCAAAAAATGTGTATTTGTTCTCATAATTAGTAACCGTTTTTAACTTTTCAGTATGCAAAGCAAATGCATCCAGTTTTACGCCAATATTAATCGTTGCTTGCGAATAAATCAAGGAGGGAATAAACACAAAAACTAAAATAATTTTTATAATCTTTAATTTCACTTAATTTTCCTGAAAATATTATAAATTAACTTGAATTCCAATACTCCATAGCAGCATACTAAGATTTACAGATTCACTATATTCAACAGGAATTAATGGTTTACCATACCCAACAGTAGAACAATTAATGAATTTTCTATATTTGACTTTCGGATAGCGCTGCTGATAAGTTAATTCAAGTGTAATACTGAACATACTTCTCGAAAAAAACAATAAACCCGCATTTAAATCTGTATAAAAATCATATGATGAATTAAATTTATAATCTTCCTCGCATTCAATCATCATTCCTTCCATATATAAATTATTCGTAGGGAAATAGTAACCAATGCCTATAGTACCTATGCCTAACATATAATTAGCTTCTATAAATACCTTGCTGCCTAAATATATTCCTCCGACTATGGATGGTAAAAAATATCTCCAAAATCAGGACCGGAAGCTTGACCAGATGAAAAGTCGAAAAACTTCACAATTCCGGTTTTACAAAACCATGACTAAAGTCACCGCCAAGGTATAAGTTAATATGCGACGTAAATCCATTTAATACAATCTCGGTTTCTAATTCTAAAAAAAAAACGATTCAATTTGCATATTTATATAGGAAAATTGAATATTATAAAACCCGAATGTTTGCATATCACCATCTTGGTTAAATATAGCCTCCGGTTCAATCGATAAAGTGTATTTAGATTTTGCTGAAAGTTAGGAGAAAAAGAAGATAACTATAAAAATAAATACCTTTTCATATCACAATTTTCTTATACTTTTGGAAAATAGAATTCTTAAATTCAGTATCATAATTGGGCGATTATACATAACTAATTATAAAGATGGTTATAGTTTATATTTTAAATAATAATTTAATTAAAAATGTATCTAAACAAAAAACAATTGTATACCCAATTTGAACTAGGTATTAATATTGAA
>CBEVZC010000202.1:0-4519 GCA_965554225.1 uncultured bacterium
TAAGTAGCGTAACTATACTCGATTCAATTGAAACTTACGACTATGGTAAGTTTGTTCACATTATGGATAATGAAGGAAATAAAATAGAATTGCGGGAACCCATTGATAAAGTGTTTACAGAAATGGGTGGCAAAACCACAAAGTAATTAAAATATTTTGAAACTGTTATTATATGTGGTAGGGTAATAATCAATATTCAAAAATTAGTCCTCCCCCACTTGCCCCTGCTCCATGCGCCATAAACATCACTCTCATTCCCCTCACTAATCTTTTTGTTTCAATAAGTTGATTTAGATTTATTATACTCATTGCTGCAACTGTGTTACCACAAGTTTCAAACATACTAATACTCTTATTTGGTGGTATATTTAATCTTTCCAGTTGTGCTTTCCAAGTAAAGGTTGTCTGATCACAAGTAGCAAAAATATCAATATCATCCATCGAATAATCAGTTTGTTCAAGAAGTTTTTCTGAAACAATTTCTGCTGAATCAATAACTGAATTATGCACAGCCATTCCATCTGGCATTTGCATATTGAACATTTCATTGTTGAAGATTTTTGTTTTATTCAATAATTCTGTTCCAAAAGGAATATAAGAGTAATCATAATAAGTATTATCGGTATATAAATAGGAAGCATTGAAGTATTCTCTCTCAGCTGGACCTAGCAGCATTCCAACCACAGCATCACCGTTTAAGAATATTGTTCTCGTGTCTTTTTTATTATGCGCATCATATAATCTTGAAGAAATATCTCCCCCAAGTATAAGAACATAATCATCGCCAGAACCAATATATCTTAGAGCCATATCCATTAGATGAACAAAGCCACTACATGCGGCAGAAATATCAAAAGCTGGGATACCATTTTCGATTTTAAGTTTCTCATTTATTTTTATACTTGTTGCGGGAGCTATTCTATCTCCAAGTAATTTAGTATATATAATTCTATCCAATTTATTAGCATCCAAATTTGCTTTTTGTAGACATTTTTTAGCCACTTTTGAAAGCAAATCTGAAACATTTTCATTATCATTAGCAAATCTTCTTTCTTTAATCCCTATGGAATATCTAACAGCTCTATCAGTTGCAATTAAATCGTACTTATCAATTATATCTTGATTTGTTATTACCTTTTCGGGCAGATGTACAGCAGTAGATAAAATTTTTGCATATTTATCAATACTAAGTTTTTTTGATTCTGGATACGTGAGTGTAGACAACATTAGATATTTTTCTCTAATTATTTAATTGTTGATAAATGTATTCAACTAAATTTTTAAATATTAGTTTCTCTTCCGATGTATCTGAAATCGGGACACCGAATTTTTCAGTTAATTGAAATCCCAATTCAACGAGCGCTAATGAATCAGCCCCAGCATCATCAACTATATGAGTCTCAGGCTTTAGTTCATTTTTTTCCAGTCGTAAATAATCCGTTATAATTTTATTTGCTTCAGAATAAATTTCATCAATGTTTTTTGAATTCATATAGAGTTCCTTAGATTTTTATATTTGATAAATCATTCCTCCTCCACTTATTCCTTCACCATAGGATAAAAGCATAATATTCATTCCTTTTTTGAATACATCGTTTTCAATTCCTGAATTAAATGCAAGAGGTAACATAGCAGACATTGTATTCCCATATTCATTTATAACACTAATAGTTTGATTTTGTGAAATACCAAGTGTCTCTAATGCTAAATCATGCATCTGTTTATTATTTTCGGTAATTAGCACAAAATCAATATCTGTATTTGTTAAATTAGCTTGTTTAAGTAAAACATTAAAGGTATGGGTAATTGCTCTTTTAAAAAAATCCGTATGATTTTTCCAGTTTTCGAGAGAATATAGATCGTATAATAAAGAATAATTACCCCCTTCAAATAATGCGCTAGAGACTTTTTTGTCTAGCTTTAACTCTTTTGAGCCCGCATAATTATGATGATAATTTGAAAATTGATATGATGCCAAAAAATGATTCCGCTCTGAAGACTTCACTAATATTGCGCCAGCTCCATCTCCAAATAAAAATGCTAATCTGGGATCATTATCATTTACAATTAAATTATGAATTCCCCCGGATAAAATTAGAATATATTGTTCATCATCTTGTGTTGTACTTATATATCTTGTGCTCAAATCTAAGGCAATAAGAAAAGAATTTGTTCCACCATCAATATCAATTGCATGAAAAGCTAAATTACTGCCCAATTTACGCTGAACTATTGATGCAGTCATCGGCAATATTCTATCTCCAATAAATTTTGTAACTAATAATTTTGATAATTTCTCTGGTCTTATATTTGCTTTAGTTAGGCATATTTCTGCTGCACCTAAAAGAATATCCGAATCTGTCATATTTTCACCTGCAATATGTCGTGTTTTGGTTCCAATTGTTTTCTGTATAATATTATCTGTTACACCAATATTATTCCGTTTAATAATTTCCTTATTAGTAACAACATTTTGTGGGAAATAAGAAGCGGTTGCCATAATCTCAGAATACTTATTAAAATTAATTTTTTTACTTTTAGGAAATTGATATTTATTCATATATAAAATCTACTTTATTAATTCATCCTTGAGTAATTTTTTATCAATTTTTCCCATATTATTTCTTGGTAATTTATTTTTAAAAATTACTTTTTTAGGAATTTGAAAATTGATTAATCTTTTTTGAAGGTATTTTATTATTTCTCTTTCGCTGATTTCTGAATTATCTTTTCGTCTAATACATGCTACAACTATTTCTCCATAAGTTTCATCTTCAATTCCAAATACAGCAGATTCTTGAATTGATTCATTAGTATTAATTTCTGCCTCAATTTCAAAAGGAGATACTTTTATTCCGGCTATATTTATTACATCTTTAATTCTACCGATTAGAGTAATTTCATTTCTATGATTTTTATAACCCATATCTCCTGTTCTAAACCATCCATCAACTATAGCATCTTTTGTTTCTTTTGCCTTGTTTAAATACCCAAGCATTACACTTTCCGATTTTATTACAATTTCACCTTTTTCCATTGATTTTAATTTATTTAAATTCTCATCAAAGATTTCAATACTAACTAAGTCCATTGGATAAGTCCCTATATCACCCATCTTCTTAGGTAATCTATTTATTCTGAAAGCAACACCTGTGCTGGTTTCAATTAATCCATACCCTTCATCTAGAAAGAATCCCATTTTGTTCTTCCATTCTTCAGCATATTCCGGTTTTAATATTGCTGCAGCCGTAAATGCAGCTTTTAATTTTTTTAAAGAATTAACTAATTCTTTTCTCTTTAAAAGTTGTTGAAAATGAGATGGAACACCAAAGATATGTGTAATATTATATTGCTCAATTGTATCTACAACTTTTTGAGGATGGAAAGAACGCATTATATACATTGGAGAACCAGCTTCTAAACATGGCAAAAATATTGAAATTGAGCCATAACCGTGTGAAAAGGGAACAAAACACAATAGTTTATCTTCTCTTTTATATTGGTAACAACATTTGCTAAAAATCTTAACATGATTAAAATAATTATCTGGAGAGAGCATAACACCTTTGGGTTTATTTGTAGTTCCAGATGTATAGTAGATTAAAGATAATTGACCTTTGTCAAATTCGTAAGGTGTATAATTGATATTTAAATCGTAATTCTTTGTAAGTGGTAATATTTCTGATGAATGTATCGTATTGTTTAATTCAGCATTCAATAATTTTATTTTGTCTAATTCAATATGAGTTATTAAATGCTTTGTATTTGAATCTTCCAAATAATATTTTAAAGATTTTACTGGTATTAATGGGTCTAGCAAGCAACTAATTCCACCTAAATACTGAACTGCTAACTGTGCTAGAACAACTTCAGCACTGTTAAACAAGTGTAATAAAACAACATCTCCATTCTTTACACCCAAATCGCTTAAGGAAGAACTTAAAGATAAAACCGATTTTTTTAGTTTTTCATAAGAAAATTCTAGCTTTGTATCAAGATCTACTAATACAACATCGCTATCTCTACTTATTTCATTTTTAAATAAAAAATCACAATAATTCATAATAATCAGTCGAAAATTTTACTAATATCAGTAGTTAGTTTAGGAACTCTAAAAATATTTAAATGACCAGCTTTGTATTCATAAAAATTTAATATCTCCCACTTATCAATTAACAACCTATAGTTTTGAGGATCGTTTATTTGATCAAATAAACCAAACCCAATATTTATATTTTCTAATGACGTAGAAACTGTATCTTTGTCCATTGGTTCAAATTCTTCAAAATACTTTTTTACATCATTAAAGTCTAATCCGGCAGATTCAAAGTCTTTCTTTACGGGTAAAAATAACTTACTATTCCAAACTAAAGATGTAATATTACTAACAGGATTTATTGCAAATAATCCATCTAATTCAACTAAAGATGCAAGAGAAAGAGTTATGCCACCTCCCATACTAAAACCAACAAACAAAGTTTTTAAATTACTCTTTGATTTTAAATAAGTATAATATATA
>CBEVZC010000203.1:0-4518 GCA_965554225.1 uncultured bacterium
CAGTCTCAGAGTTTTCTATTGCTTAAAGTATGAGAATTTCACTAAATAATTTTACTACCCTTTCCATTGGACACTTGATGTTTCCTGGTTTGATTTTTATATTTAGTGTTCTTTTTTTATGAAATATGGCGAGGTAGCTCAGTTGGTTAGAGCAGTGGAATCATAATCCACGTGTCGGGGGTTCGAGTCCCTCTCTCGCTACAAACTTTTAGGAGAATATGAGATGTATTCGATTTTAATAATATTAGGAATAATAATTTCAATTATTTTAATGATTGTTGTTTTGTTGCAAGCAAGTAAAGGAGAAGGTTTATCGGGTTCTATTGGCGGCGGCATGGGCGGAAACTTTGGAACCATGTTCGGCTCCAGGCGAACAGCCGACTTTTTAAGCAAAGCAACTTGGTGGCTTGGTGGAGGGCTTTTGGTAATAGCGCTTGTCACTAACTTATTTTTCCTCCCGGGTCAAACAACCAGCAAGGAAAGGGAAAGTTTAATTCAAAGCAGCGGACAATCTACGGTTCCTTCACAACCAACTTTGCCGCCGGCTCAGCTGCCGCAGCAAAATAATACTGATCAGAATAAAAAAGATACACCAAAAAAATAAATTTTTTAAATGGCTTCATATTCATATATGAAGCCTGATTTACTTTTCCGTTGTTAACAAATTAATTATTCTATCCTGAATATCTCTATAAAAACGTGCACCCTTTTTATTGAATTCCATAATTATACTTACAATTAAATCTGTGTTTTTGTTTGTAGTCAGAAAACCCGAAATTGCACTAACCCCGTTTAACGTTCCCGTTTTCCCGTAGAATTGCCTAAACGTTGTAGTATTGTTAAATCGCTCTTTCAGCGTTCCGTCAACACCTGCAATTGAAAGTGAATTGTAAAAATCGTTGTATATATCTGAATTGAAATAAACACTTTTTAACAATGCAACAATTGAAGCAACAGTAATTTTGTTAAAACGCGAAATACCGGATCCATCCACAATTGAGTTACCTACATTATAAATATCTTTTTCTTTAATAAAAGAAATAATCGCTTGTGTAGCATAAAATGAATTACCCTGCTCCTCGCTATAATAAGCTCCAAGTATTTTGAACAAGCATTCCGCTAAAAAATTATCACTGTTTTTATTTGTTTCTGAAATAAAATTTTCCAAAGTTACATGTTCATCCGATATTTCTATCGCATTCTCCGGTGTTTTCCCAATTGCTGCTTTTCCCAAAACTTTTATGTCTTTTTTTTCTAATTCTTCTCTAAGAGCAAGAGCTGCAAACAAAGGCGGGTTGTGCGGATAAATTGCATAGTATCTCGGATACCTCCTTCTTCTAAGTCCGCCGGCTACTCTTATATCAAATTCTCTATCTGAAGTATGGTACGTAATTCTTGGTCTTGCTCTAAATCTTGTTATCCGCGCTTCCATATTAACTTTCACGAAAGAATAATTTGGAGATACAGAATAACTTAATTTCGATCTTACTTTCCTCTTTGAAGAGAGTCTGAGAGTAAATTTATTTCTATTAAGAACAAGAGCAGAAACCGGAGGTAATGTTACATTTGCCTTTTCTTGAACTATCCAGTCATCCCTAGAATATATGTTATCAAAATAAGTGTCATCACCAATAATATTCCCAGATATCTTTTTTATTCTCAACGAATCCAGATTTTTTACCAATGCAGTTAAATCCCGGTTTGTAAATAATGCATTCCCGAATCCTTTGATATACAAATTTCCATCGATAACTCCGTCTGTCAAATTTTCATCATCGGTATAAAGTTTTGTAGAAATTTTATATTCTGGGCCCATTAATTGCAATGCAACCGAGGTGGTAAATAGTTTAGTATTGGATGCAGGAGTAACTGGAGTAAAAGCATTTTTAGAAAATAGAGTATCTCCTTTATTAGGATCAATAATTAATATAGCTGTTTTTGTTCCTTTGGGTACAAAAGAAAGTATTTCCCCAATTTGTTTTTTTATATTTTTATTAACATTCTGGGCTTTTAATAATGGTGTTAATATAAATAGCAAAACGAGCAAAATGTTTCTGAAAAGTGATGTATCATACACATACTTTATATTTGCGTAATACTTAGAAATGGATAAAAATATCATTATCTTTGAAACCTGTGAAAAATATGATTCATTAAAAGTGTAAATATAGCTAAGGAGAATTTATTATATGGGCAAAAAAAGATTACCGGTAAAAGCGTATGATAATTTAGATTTTATAAATTCTAAAGAAGGAAGAACTATTCGAATATTGTCGGAATTTTATGAACCTCAGGCTAGATTTAAAAAGCATAATATTGTGGATACAATTGTGTTTTTTGGTTCAGCCAGATTAGTTTCCCGATACGAAGCACAAAAGAATTTACGTGAAATTAAAAAGAATAAAGATAAAAAAAGCAGAAACTATAAAACAAAACTAAAGAGTGCCGAAAAATTATTAGAGATGTCGCGTTACTATGAAGATACCGTTGAGCTATCGGAAAGACTTACAAAATGGTCGATGAATTTACCGACGCACGAAAAAAGATTTATAGTCTGCAGCGGCGGCGGTCCCGGTATTATGGAAGCAGCTAACAAAGGTGCAAAAAAAGCCGGTGGTTATTCAATTGGATTAAACATTAGTATCCCTTACGAACAATTTGTTAACAAATACGTTAAACCTGAGCTGGCATTTGAGTTCCACTATTTCTTTATGCGAAAGTTTTGGTTCGCTTATTTAGCTAAAGCTCTTGTTGTTTTCCCGGGTGGATTTGGAACTATGGATGAATTAATGGAAATTTTAACATTAAGACAAACGGGTAAAATTAAGAAAAAGATGAAGATAATAGTATATGATGAAGAATATTGGAAATCTGTGATAAATTTTAAGGCATTAATAAATAATGGCATGATCAGCAGCTCGGACTTAAAATACTTAACATTCTGTAATACAGTTGATGCAGCATTTGATGAAATTGTAAAGCACTTTGAGAAAAATTATTTAAATCACAACGGTATAAAAAAATAATCTGCAGTAGTTTTATAAATTATGTGGTGATTTTAATCGGGATGAAAATTAGTAAATGACAATATTTGATGAAATAAAAAAACCCTCAAACGAGGGTTTTTCCTTTATCTATTACGTTCTCTTAAACTATCTTTGTATGCTCGTCTTTTAGCCTTTATTCTTTCCATTCTTTTTTCAATGGATGGCTTAAGATAAAAAGTTCTTTTCTTATACTCTTTTAATATTCCGGAGCGTTCGTATTTTTTCTTAAATCTTTTTAACGCTCTATCAATGTTCTCGTTTTCAGAAATATTAATGCCGATCAAAATTATTCACCTCACTTTATTTTAATTTAGTTCATAAAATTAGATAACTTAGAGAACAAATTCAAATTAATATAAATGGAAATATTTTAAAATCACATCAAAAGTACGACTTAAATTATCACAACCAAGACGCGGAACAGATTTTGTTACTTAAAGATAAGTGAATTATGAACTCTATCAGTTTTAGTTTTAAGGTCATACAAATAGCCATTTACAACTGCAAGTTTGGGATGACCTTTTTCCAATAATAAAAAGTTAGCATTATTATCTACTTTAACAGAATGATCAACTTCTGCTTCACCACAAACAATATTTAGAGGAAGATTGATAAATTTTTTATCAATGCTTCCTTTAATTCTGACAGTTGTAAATCCTTGCTTTAACAAGTCCGGAAAATCTAACTTTGTAATTTCATCAAATGTATTAAAAATTTCAGGATAAATTTTTCCCGGGACAACTTCCATGTTTGTGCAATCGAATTCGTCATTTCCATAATAAATTGAGAGATCACCAATATCAGCAATTTCTCCTTTATAATAAATTTTAGAGGCATCTTCGTTTGCTTTTTCTATTCTATTTACTCCAAGATCAACGATATATTTTTTACCGTTGAACTTAATTGTTAATTTTCTCAATAAAAGGTCAAATATTAACTTATCGTTTTCGGGAATTTTATAATAATCTGAAACCTTTTCATTCTTGTAATCTTTATCTGCAATAATTTTGAAGGATGAGAGAAGAGCGATAAAATTTATCTTTCTAATAAATTCTTTTTCTACATCATTTTTCCATCCGCCAGATTCAATAAGAATAGAGCTGGTTCCCCATTTTACTAAATTGTCACCAAAAGCTCGCGGTTCAAAATCGTCGTTATATCTTCCCATATGTCCGGGAATGATCTGTTTTAAGTTTTTATAAATTGCAGCAATAACTTTCATTGTGTTTTTACGAGTATCGTTCAGAGTTTTATCATAATTAAAAGCAGGAGCAAGAAAAGAAATAGTAGCTGTCATATGAGAATTTCCGGCGGAGTATCTTGTGTTTTGGTCATGCAGATTAAAACCGAATTGGGGATTGATACTATCTCTGACGGATTTCAGAATTTGTGACTCGGGAAATTCTGTTCTTATTGCATCCCTGTTTAAATCAACCGAGAGAGCATTCCTTCTCTGATACACTTGTGCTCC
>CBEVZC010000204.1:0-4512 GCA_965554225.1 uncultured bacterium
CAAACAAATAAAAAAAGGGGTAAATGCTTTATTAAAAAACAGTCCTAAAAAAGTTATAGGAATTGGAATAGGTGCGCCGGGATCGGTAAAATTAAAAAAGGGAACTGTTGAATACCCGCCGAACTTTCCCAACTGGGGCAAAGTTAATCTTGGCAGAAGTTTGGAAAAATTACTCGGTCAAAAAGTATTTGTTGAAAATGATGCAAATGCGGCGGCAATAGGAGAGTTGATTTTCGGGATTGGAAAAAAAACCGACAGTTTTATTATGGTTACTTTGGGGACGGGCGTTGGCGGCGGAATTATTTTTGAACGCAAATTGTTCAGAGGAGAATCAGGAGCAGCCGGCGAGGTTGGCCATGTTACAATTGATATGAACGGCAAGCGCTGTAATTGCGGCTCGTACGGCTGTGTAGAAGCTTATCTCGGAAATAACTATATAATTAGGGATGCGGAACAATTATTAAGCGAACATAAAGATTCCGTAATTCATCGGATACTTAATAATGATATGGAATTACTAACACCGAAAGTTATTTTTGATGCGGCAAGTGCCGGTGACGAATTCTCAATAAATTTTATTAAAAATCTCGGTACAAAATTAGGGTACGGATTGGTTTCCGTAATAAATGTTCTGGACATTTCAACGGTCGTTCTTGGCGGAGGAGTTTCGGGATTTGGTGAGTTCCTTTTTATTCCGCTTGAAGCAGCTATTAAGGAAAGAGTATTGAAACCGTTGAAAACCAGAGTTAAAGTAAAACACTCCAAGTTAAAAAATGAAGCAGGAATAAAAGGAGCTGCGGCTTTAGTGTTTTACAGGAAATAACTTTTGTTGTCTATAAGATTATAACTGCAAATAAATTTATGAATACTCAGAGAAAATTTACGGTTAACATTTTCAGAATGATGAAAGACTGCAGTTTGGTAATTTTCTTACTGGTATTTCATTCTACACAAATTTCAGCTCAGGTGGATTCTAATAAAATATCAAAAGCCGCTTCATACATTAGTAAAGCAGTAAACGATTCTTCCGCTGTCGATTCACTTTCGAAAAATAAAAAATATGATATTGACCAGGTAATATCCAGCAGTGCATCGGACTCAATATTTTTTGATTTGAAAAATAAGAAGATGTTTATCTTTGGGACGGGGAAACTTAAGTACAAAGAGACAAATCTGAATAGCGGTCGTATTATAGTTGATTTTGAAAAAAACTTGCTTCATGCTCGCGGCGTTATCGATACTTCGGCTAAAAGTAAAAACAAATTTAAAGACACACCTGTACTCAGTGAAGGCTCGGAAAAATATGTCGGCGACAGTTTAAGATATAATTATAAAACTCAGCAAGGTTACATATCGGAAGCCGAACAAGATCAAGGAGATGCGAAATATAAAGGAGAAGCGGTAAAAAAAGTAAGTAAAAATACATATTTTATAAAAAACGGAATCTACACCACATGCGACGGTGATCCGCCCGATACATATTTTTCAGCTTCGGAAATGAAAGTTATTCAAAACGATAAAATTATTGCTCGTTGGATTTTTATGTACATTGCAGGAGTTCCGCTGCCTATTCCTCTCCCTTTTGCGGTCTTCCCTAACAAAATCGGCAGGCGTTCGGGCATTATTGTTCCTACATACGGTGAGGATTTTACGAGAGGGCAATTTTTTAGAAACTTCGGTTACTTTTGGGCAATCAGCAATTATATGGATTTAGCTTTAACCGGCGATTATTATTTTAAAGGAGGCTTTGGTCTGAGGTCCCGCTTTAGATATGCGAAAAGGTATAATTACAACGGAAATCTGAATTTAGGATATTCCAAAATTAAAACTGGCGAGGCAAATGATCCTGACAGGACAAACAGAACTGACTGGAATATTTCACTTAACCACAATCAAACGTTCAATCCGACAACTAGATTGGATGTAAATCTTCAATTTCAATCTTCCAGTTATCTCACTAACAATACGGTAAGTCTTAATGAGTTATTAAGAAAGGATATTATTTCCAATGCAACTTTAAGTAAGCGATGGGATCAATCCGGGAATAGTTTAACTCTTAATTATTCAAGAACACAAAATTTGCAATCCGGAAATATTACTGAAATCTTACCCAATCTAACTTTTAATAAAATTTTATCTTATCCTTTTAGAGAAAAAGGTAAGACTAATACGAAAAATATGAAATGGTATGAATATATCGGCTACAATTATTCGGGTCAATTCAAAAATATTAGGAAAAAAGAAGCCGGAAACCTGAATATTCGAGGAGGGATTCAGCATAACATTTCAATAAGCGCCTCGCCTAAAATTGGGTACTTTAGTATTTCGCCACGACTAAGCTACAGTGAAAAATGGTATAATAAACAGGTTGAGAAATCTACTGTTTTAATTAAAGACCCGGCTACCGGATCAACTAGGATTTATAAATTAAATAATTTGGAAGATAAAGATTCGGTAATTACCAATGATGTTCATAAAATAGGAATGGTAAGAAATTTTAGTTTAGGTGTTTCCGCATCAACTAAATTGTACGGTTCTTTTCAGCCGAATGTTTTGGGTATTGAAGCTTTTAGGCATACTATTACGCCGAGCATATCGTATAATTTCAGACCGGATTTTTCTAAAAATTTCTGGGGATACTACAAATCGTTAAAAAGATTTGACGGAACCACGTTAAGATATGATCCTTATGAACGTGAGATATTCGGCGGAGCCGGAAGAGGCGAAAGTCAGTCAATAGGTCTTTCCATAGGGAATATTTTTGAAATGAAAACAATGAAAGACCCGGCGGATACAACATCAAAACAAAAGAAAATTACATTACTAAACTTAAATGCTTCTACAGGCTACAACTTTGCTGCGGATAGTTTAAAACTCTCGGATTTAAGATTAAGTTACAGAACACAAATAGGCAGTCTGTTAAATTTTTCGGGTTCTTCGTCCTATACATTTTACGACTTTGACGGCACAAGAAAAATAAATACTTTTTTAGCTTCTGCGGGTAAGGGTTTGTTCAGAATTCGAAATTTAAATTTTTCCATTTCAGCATCCATTTCCGGTGATAAAATAACCGGCGAAAAAAGGAACGGGAAAGAAAATCAGGACTCAACTAAAGATTATCAGTCGTTTGGTAAATCGGATTACATTTCTCTCTATGAAGATGAAAATGCCGATTTTACAATCCCTTGGAATTTAAGCCTGGCATATAACTATAATTTTCAAAAGCCTACCTCGGATGCCGGGACAGTAAATTCTAATTTGGGTGTTAATCTTGGTTTTAACCTTACAAAGAATTGGAAATTTACAGTTAGAGGGAACTATGATTTTCAGCGAAAAGAAATTTCTGCTCCCCAAATAACTATTTACCGCGACTTAAAATGCTGGGAAATGAACTTTACATGGAATCCTCTTGGAACTTATAGTGGTTTTAGATTGGAACTTAGAATGAAAGCACCGCAGCTTAAAGATATAAAGGTTACAAGAACAAAAGGATTGTATACGGGGAGGTAAAAATTAGCAGGTTAGCAGGTTTACAGGTTAGCAAGTTTACAGGTTAGCAGGTTTACCGGTTTACAAGTTAGCAAGTTTACAAGTTAAAATGTTAACATAACAGTAGGTTTGAATAATTAAAATTGTAGATGAATAGTGGATTGGTTGATTGGCTGATTGATAATGATTATAAAGTCTTAAATTAAATATTTGTAAAATGGAATTGGATTGAAAGTTTCAAATATGAAGTTTTATATAATAGATGGAAATAATCTTATCGGAAAAATTAATAGCTTGTGGAAACTGCAGAAAATTAACGGGCAGCAGTCGAGAGAAAAATTAGCTTTTATGATTGATAGATATTTTGACGGTAGTAAAGTAAAAGTATCGCTGCATTTTGACGGCTACCCGAAAGATGCAATTAGAACAAGTAACTTGAAAATTATTTATTCCAGGAAGCAAATTGCTGATTCCTTAATTAAAGAAGAAATTGATAATGCAAAGAACCCAAAATTAATTACGGTGGTTAGTTCCGATTTTAGCGTTTATGAATATGCAAAAGTTAGTTCATGCAGAAGAATTAAAAGCGAAGACTTTGCCGAGCAATTGACCGTAAAGAAAAAAGGCAAAACCGAAGATGATATTATTAAAAGTATTGATAACGACGAGATGAAAAAATTATTCGGTATTGAGTAGAGCTATAAGTGAAAAGAGAAAATACGATTTTGATATTTGTATTTTTAAAAATTATTATATTAACTCGGTTCTTATTGTTTGGGAATACCATACTTCAGTCATTTTGTGATGTTTTTGCACGGAATCTATAATTCGCAGGTGAGATTCTCGACAGTCCTGTTCCGCAATGTTTTTGCGGGAAACTTTCGGGAATTACAACTTTGCAGATGTTTGTCTGTGAAATAAATTCCAATATAAGGCAGTCATTTTAATACCTTATGCAATTTTGGGGGAAATATATTTTTCGTTTAAGAAAAGGGCGAAAAGTATAATTATACTTCCGATTGA
>CBEVZC010000205.1:0-4473 GCA_965554225.1 uncultured bacterium
TAATTTAAACCATTTATTATATTTAGAAATTATTATAAAATAAAAAATCACTTTGTTATGACATCAAAAGAAATAAGAAAACAGTTTTTAGATTTTTTTCAAAAGAAAGAACATAAAATTGTTCCAAGCGCTCCGGTGGTTCCGTGCGACGATCCGACTTTACTTTTTACAAATGCCGGGATGAATCAATTTAAAGATATATTCCTCGGTAAAGGAACAAGGGATTATAAACGCGCCGCCGATACACAAAAATGTATTCGTGTAAGCGGTAAACATAATGACCTTGAGGAAGTGGGAAGAGATACATACCATCATACATTTTTTGAAATGCTGGGCAATTGGTCGTTTGGAGATTATTATAAGAAAGAAGCAATAACTTGGGCATGGGAACTATTAACGGAAATATGGAAGCTTCCAAAAGAAAGATTATGGGCAACGGTTTACAGAACAGATGACGAAGCATTCGAAATATGGAATTCACAAACCGATATTAACTCAAAACATATTTTACGATTTGATGAAAAAGATAATTTCTGGGAAATGGGAGAAACCGGTCCATGCGGACCATGTTCCGAAATTCACATCAATATTGGAGATGATTACGACAATCCCGAATACGTTAACGCAGACGATCCGCAGTGCATTGAAATTTGGAATTTGGTTTTTATTCAGCACAACCGCGATGCAGACGGTACAATGCACGATCTTCCGCAAAAACATATTGATACGGGAATGGGCTTTGAAAGAATCTGCGCTGTGCTGCAGGGAAAAAACTCTAACTATGATACGGATATTTTTCAACCGATAATTGCTAAAATTTCCGAACTGTCTAAAATTGATTACGACACGGAAGAAAATCAAGTGTCTATGCGGGTAATCTCAGATCATGTTAGAACTTTAATATTCGCAATTGCGGACGGAGCAGTTCCGGGGAATGAAGGAAGAGGATATGTCCTTCGCCGTATTTTAAGACGGGCAGCACGTTACGGAAGAAAACTTAATCTTAATGAACCTTTTTTATACAAATTAGTTGATACGGTAATTAACGAAGCCGGCGGCGGAATGGGCGAAATATTCCCGGAAATAAAAAGTAATCGGGCAACCATTAAAAAAATTATTAAAGCCGAAGAAGAAAGCTTTAACGTTACTCTGGATAGAGGAATTGAACTTTTTGAAACGATTTCTAACAAAGTTATTGCCGGTAATAAAATCCTTATTCCTGGAGAGGAAGTATTTAAGCTTTATGATACTTTCGGATTTCCGGTTGACCTGACAAACATTATGGCTCAAGAAAAAGGATTGAAAATAGATGAAGATAAATTTAAAGAACTAATGAACGAACAAAAAGAACGCGCAAGGAAATCAACAAAAGATAAACTTGCATCGGTAAATGTAACTACAGATATTATTGATGATCTTAAGCCCGAATCTTCCAAACCTACTGTCTTTATTGGTTACGACCAACTTGAAGCGGAAGCAAAAATTATCGGCAGCAAGAAGACTGACAATTCCGAATTAGTTCTATTGGATAAAACTCCTTTTTATGTTGAAGCCGGCGGACAAATTGATGACTTAGGCAAATTAGTAATTGAAGGAAACCAAATAAATGTTCTGGATGTTACTAAAATTAATAATCAGGTTGTGCACGTTCTCGAACCGGTGAAGGATTTGCAAATTTATAGAGGAGAAAAAATATTAGCAAAAGTAGATAAAAAACGCCGTTGGGATATTATGCGAAATCATTCCGCAACACATTTTCTTCATGCGGCGCTGCGTAGAATTTTAGGAACTCACGTCCATCAGGCAGGCTCTTATGTTGGTCCGGATAGATTACGTTTTGACTTTGCGCATTTTAAAAAGCTCAGCGAAGAAGAAATTCGCGATATTGAAATTTTGGTAAACGAAAAACTGCTTGAGAACATTGACTTAATTCACCATAGAAATATTCCGTTTGAAGAAGCAAAGAAAATGGGCGCGCTAATGTTCTTTGGAGATAAATACGGCGATAAAGTAAATGTAGTACAGTTTGGAGATTTCAGTATGGAATTCTGCGGCGGAACTCACGTAAAAAACAGTTCTCAAATCGGATTATTTAAAATTATAAGCGAATCTTCTATTGCAAGCGGAGTAAGGAGAATTGAAGCTGTAACAGGTGAAGGAATAGAAAAGTTTATTCGCGAACAGGAACTCAGAATTCAAAATTCGGAAGTGAGAATTGAAAAAGTTCTTGAAGAAAAGAAAAAAATTGAGAAAGAACTTGCCGAATATAAATTGAAAGAAAAATTAGGCGGACTAAATAATATATTATCAAACCCGGTGGAAGTTAGTGGAATTAAAATTTATAAGGGCAAGGTTGATGCTAACGGAATGGAAGAATTAAAATCAATGGGCGACGAATTGAGAAACAAGATGAAATCCGGAATTGGAGTTCTAATTTCCAATGTTACGGGTAAAGTTGGAATTGTTTGTGTGGTTTCGGATGATTTGATTAAAGAGAAAAAAATAATGGCAGGCAAAATTGTCGGCACACTTGCTAAAATTGTCGGAGGAGGCGGTGGCGGTCGACCTCACTTAGCTACAGCCGGCGGGAAAGATATTACCAAGATTGATGAAGCATTGAATAAAGTTGAAGAGGTTGTAGGTGACTTTATTGTCTGATGTAACTGTAAAAAAATAAATTGTGTGGATGTATTTGCTTTGTGATAATCCGTGTTAATCTTTACGAAACTTTGTAAAATTGACATATCAAACTATTTTGAATATTTGAACGACACTCTATTTCAAAATTATTTATCTATTTGGGAATCCTTTCTAAAATTTAACCATCAAATAAATTTTATAAAATTAACTAGCGGATATAAAATGAAAATAGCTTTAGCAACAGGAAATTATAAAAACGTAGTCGGTCATCCCGGAAGATGTAAAGGATTTATTGTTTTCGAAATTGAAGATGGGAAAATTATAAACAAAGAAGAAAGAGAGAACACTTTTCAACACAACCACGATCACGAACACTCTCATGACCAAAATCATGAACACGGGAGTAATCATGATGAGCACGGCGGACATGGAACTATGGGTCAGCCGATTGCTGCAATGCTGCAAGATTGTGATTATTTCATTGCTAAATCAATGGGACAAGGTTTTGTTAATCAACTTCAAAGGTTCGGAGTGAAACCTGCAGTTGTAGAAAATATAAACGATGCCGAAACCGCCGCTATGCAGTTACTTGAACATTTGAAGAATTAGATAATAAATACCCAACTTTTTTGAAAAGTTTGGTATTTTTAGATGATTTCCTCATATATCAAGCAACTACAATATGGAAGTCTGATACTATTTCAAAAGTAACATTTTCTTTGTTTGGGAAGTACCATTCACATTTAGCTGGTAAAAGTATACTCCAGTCGCAACAGATCGAAAATTGTTATCCATTCCATTCCACTCCACTTGATATTTTCCGGCAGACAAGTCTTTGTTTACCAGTAATCGTACTTCTTTTCCTAATGCGTCAAAAATCTTTATTACAACTTTAGAAGATTGGGGCAGTTCATAATTAATCTTTGTCGTTGGATTAAATGGATTAGGAAAATTTTGTTCCAAATCATATTTTCTTGGTAATTGATTTGTATTATTTGCAATCCCACTAGGAACTCCGGATTTTAATTGTAATGCAATTAAACCTATACGCTTGCCAAGTGCTCGGGCATCGTTGAGTTCCGATTCGCTAACTCCATCGTCAGGTGGTCCAGTCATGGCAGAAGCTCCAATTGCTCCACTATAAATGGTGGGGGTCAAACGATAAACAGGGCCTGCAATAATAACGCCTTTCATCAATAACGCCGTGATTAATGAAAATATGACATGTTCTTTACCCCCCGTTTTCATTGCCCCGGTTGAAAAAGCGCCTCCTACTTTTCCTTCCCAAAACCCAGTTCGATCCAAAAATTCTTTCATGGGACTGGCTATATTGCCCCAATACGTTGGCGAACCAAGTATTATCCCATCTGCAGAATTTAAGTCTGAATCGGTTACATCATCTACTGTTTTTAGCACAGCAATTGTATTAGAATCGCTTTCTACTCCTTCCTTTACTCCATTTGCCATCTGCTGTGTAGTTCCGCTAACCGAATAGTAAACTATCAGAATGTTTACATTTTGTTGAGCTGATGAGATTGTGGTTAAAATTAAAACACCTACTATTACTACAATAAATTGAAAAGAAAGGTTGAATGTTTTCATATTATAAATCCTCCTGTGTTTTTTATAATTGTTATTTAGTTATTTAATGATATACAAATCTTTAACAAGCATTAAATTCTTAAATAGACTTTTTAAAATGTAAGTTAAATAGGGCAATACTTTTTCCTCCTTTCTTAAATTCCTATTGCTTAGTCCATTTCCAAAGTAGTATAGTTATTTAAACACCAAATAAAATTCTCTAATTTGTATTATATTTATATAAAATTTATT
>CBEVZC010000206.1:0-4460 GCA_965554225.1 uncultured bacterium
ACAGATATTAAAAGTAAAATTATTTGATAAGCGAAACAATATATATCTCGTTATTCCCATTGCGTATAGCGTACCTTTATCGGTTATTGAAAAGAAAGATTTCAGCAATAAAGGAAAGTTAGATTATCTTTGTTGAAAAGGACTTAAAATGACAAAAATTGAAAAAAATATAAATTTAGATTTTTATAACAAAATTGCTGAACTTTTACGAAAAGCGAGAAAAACTGTTGTTCAATCGGTTAATAAAACAATGGTTTACACTTATTTTGAAATAGGGAAAACAATTGTAGAAGAAGAACAAAAAGGAAAAATAAGAGCGGAATACGGAAAAAAAATAATTAAAGAATTATCACAAAAACTTATTCACGAATTTGGGAAAGGGTTCTCTTCGAGGAATCTCGAACAAATGCGTAAATTTTATCTTGTTTACGGTAAACAAGTTGAAATTGAAAAAAATCAGAAAACGCAAACACTGTCTGCGAAATTGGATAAAACGGATAACCAATACCCTAAATTTAATCTAAGTTGGTCTCATTACTTGTTTTTAATGGGATTGGAAGATATTAAAGAAAGAAAATTTTATGAAATTGAAGCGTATAATAATAATTGGAGTTTAAGAGAATTACGCAGACAATATGACACTGCTCTATATCAAAGATTAGTGTTAAGTCGTGACAAAAAAGGAATGAAAGAGTTATCTCAAAAAGGACAAATTTTAGAGAAACCGGAAGATACTGTAAAAGATCCTTATGTCCTCGAATTTTTGGGACTACCTGAAAGTCAAAAATATTCTGAAACAGAATTAGAACAAAAGCTGATAGATAAATTAGAACATTTCCTGCTTGAACTCGGGAAAGGATTTGCATTTGTAGGACGACAAGTTAGATTTACTTTTGAAGAAGAGCATTTTAGGATTGATTTGGTATTTTACAATCGATTGTTATAGTGTTTTGTTTTAATCGATCTAAAAATAGGGAAGTTAACTCACCAAGATTTAGGACAAATGCAAATGTATGTGAATTATTACGACAGATTTGTAAAATTAGAACACGAAAACAAAACAATTGGAATTGTATTGTGTCGAAAGAAAAATAATGCAATTGTTGAAATAACTTTGCCTGAAAATAATGATCAAATTTTTGCAAGTAAGTATCTAACAGCATTACCGAGTAAAGAAGAACTGAAAAAATTGATGGAAAACAAAGATGAGGAATAACCAACAAACCACTAACAATGGTAATGCATAATGCGGAAAAACGTGATAAGCCTGCTGGCAAGCATAAGCATTGTACCAGTAAATAATATTAGTAGTAATATGAAAATATGGCACTTCAAAAACCCGCACTCCGTACAGCCAAAACCTTAAACCATCCAAACAACTCCGGAAAGGACAACCGATTCCATGCAAAAAGTTAGTGTGTTTGTGGACGTTCAAAATATCTACTACACTACGAAAGAGTTCCACAAATGTCATTTTGATTATAACTCATTCTGGGCTAAAGCTACTTCAAACAGGGAAGTAGTTAAAGCTATTGCTTACGCAATTGACAGGGGCGATGAAAAGCAAAAGCAGTTTCAAAACATTCTCAGGGGAATTGGATTTGAAGTAAAATTGAAACCCTTTATCCGGAGAACTGATGGTTCAGCAAAAGGTGACTGGGATGTCGGTATAACTCTCGATGTTATGGAATATGCAAAGAAATCAGACGTGGTTGTGTTAGCATCCGGAGATGGTGATTTTGATTTACTTGTAAATAAAATCAGAAAAGACTTTGGCGTTTCGGTTGAAGTATATGGCGTGGCTCAGCTTACTGCCGCATCTCTGATTAATGCGGCTTCGAAGTTTATACCTGTTAAAGATGATTTGCTGCTGACAATTTAGAATTGTTTATTCACTTAACTTACGCCCGAAATATTAAAATAACTCTGATTGTTACCTTGAACCTGCTTGCTGCAGGCAGGTTCAGTAAGACAATCCGTAGTATGCAACACTTTATATTATGTGTATTTTCCATTCGAACTAATTTTATTCCAAATTATCGAGACAAAAATTGTAAAAAATAATTCATCTCTGAGTAAAAATTCCTTCTCATTATGTATCATTTACCATAAAATATAATTACTTGCAAAAAAATAGCCTTGACTTTATAGTTCGAATTGGCAATCTTTTTGCACAAATTTCTGGAAAATAGCAATTTTTAGGAGTTCCATTTTTATGCCCAGAAAAATATCGTTTCTTTTAGCAGCCCTTCTTTTTTGTGCAACTAATATAACATACAGCCAAACCGAATTTGGTAAGTACGCCGGAGAGTTTATGGCAATCGGCATCGGCGGAAGACCGCTTGGGATGGGTGGAGCGTTTGTTGCAGTGGCAAATGATGTAACCGCAGGCTATTACAATCCTGCAGGTCTTGCAAATATAAATTACCCTCAGCTTTCATTAATGCACTCAGAACAGTTTGGCAATCTTGTAAATTATGATTACGCCGCTGTTGCAATTCCTTTCGATAAAGATTTGAGCTTCGGCTTAAGTATTATGCGCCTCGGTGTTGATGGAATTCCCGATACACGAAATGCGCTTATCGATGGGCAAACCGGTGAGTTGATTAATGATATTAACAATACATTTGCAAGATTAGATTATTCGCGTATAACTGAATTCAGCAATCAGGATTGGGCTTTTTATCTTACTTTTGCTAAAAGACAATCCGATAAATTTTACTGGGGCGCAAACATTAAAATTATAAGAAGAGACATCGCCGAATTCGGTGCTACCGGCGTTGGTTTTGATGTCGGCGCATTTTATACTCCGATGGATAATTTATATTTAGGCGCTAATTTGCAGGATATTACTACAACCCTTGTTGCCTGGGATACCGGCAGAAACGAGTTGATTTCGCCTACGGTTAAATTAGGAAGCGCTTACAAAATTACCGGATTTTTAGGCGGATACATTATGCCCGCATTAGATTTTGATGTCCGTTTTGAAAACAGACGTTTTGCTTCAAACTTTAACCTGGGCCCGGTAAGTTTTGATATGCACGCCGGAGTTGAAGTTAATATTGAGAACCTTGTTTTTATACGGGGCGGCTATAACGATGTTAAACAATTTACTATAGGTGCAGGTATTAAACTTCCCAAGCTTAATATAGATTATTCATTTGCAAGATTTAACGAATCCGAAATTGACAGACTCCCTGATTCGCACAGGATTTCGCTTATTCTTACCCTGGAAGAACCAAAATTTATGAGAGATTAATCAGAATTTCTAAGCGTGTTAATTTTTTATCAAAACTGCTGATTGTTTCGTTTTTTATGATTTGACTGATGATTTATCAGCTTTTCAAGCCAACTCATTAAAGTTCTGTTGTTTACAGGTTTGGTAAGGTAAACATCTGCCCCTGCATCCAAAGCCTTTGCTCTATCCTGGCTAAATACATTTGCAGACAATGCTAAAACCGGTAAGTCTTTATACAAAACAGACCGTTTTATTTCCCTGATTAAATCCAGGCCGCTCTTATCCCCTTTTAACATAATATCCATTATAATGGCGCTATAGTTATGGTCAGCAAGTAAGTTATAAAAAGAGATGGACGATTCACAATAATCAAGTTCGTAAGTTTTATTCAGAATCAGTTCAAAGTACTTTTGATTTTCGGTGTCGTCTTCAACGATTAAAAGTCTTGGTTTAATATGTTTCCTGTTCCCATTCATCTTAACTATGTAAATTAAAATTCCCTTGTTTTAATAATATCATTTTCAGAGTTCAAAATCAATTTGAACAATTAAATAATTATTGGTGAGTAATTGCATCGTTTATTTCTAAAATATATGCCGTAAATGATTTACTTATAACAGAAAAAAGGGAACTCATTGTAAGAATTCCCTTTTAACAAAACACAAATATGAAATAATCCGAATATTATAAAATGGATTTAATTTCCTTAACTATTGTAGATTTTGGTACAAGCCCGACGTGTTTAGTGACTATTTTCCCTTTCCCGTCAATAATAAAAGAAGTGGGTATTGCCTGAATATTTCCATAAGCTCCAACAACTTCTCTCGTGCCTAAAACCACCGAATAGTTGATACCATAATTTTCAATAAATGGTTTAAGATCCTTCTGCGTTGAAGGCTGATCCAGCGAAATTCCTATAATCACCACATCATCCTTAAATTCTTTTTGAATTGCAACCAAATCGGGTACACCCCTGCGGCAGGGGGGACACCATGTGGCCCAAAAATCAAGAATTACAACTTTACCCTTATAATCCGAAAGTTTAACAGGTTTTCCATCTAACGTATAAAGCGTAAAATCAGGTGCCTGATCTGCATCAGCGTTTAACATATTAGATTTTATATTTGTGTTGTTAGTGTTTTCTTCTTCTGATGCATTTTTATTACAGCCGTATAACGAGACTGTTGAGATTAAAAGCAGAAGGAACAGAATGTTCTTTATC
>CBEVZC010000207.1:0-4434 GCA_965554225.1 uncultured bacterium
TAGTAACACCTTTGAAGTTATCGTTTGCTCCCTTACTGAAAACAAGAAAACATGCTGTGATAAAAAGAATAATTTACAAAGTAAGAGTTACTATTTTTTGAACAGTTTAATTTTGAAAGCATTATTTAACAGTGAATTTATATGTCAGCTATAGACAAACACTACTCTGTTAAACCTTTTCACATAGTTTTCTATGGAATTATTAATATTTAAAATACCGAGTATAACTTTAATGACCCCCGTACATTTTTCAAAGCATTAAATATCTTTTATTTATATAAAATAAGAAACGGTTAATCTGTTTTACTTTTTTTGAGAATTAGGTATTTATTGTAATTATGCTTAGCTGTTATTTATCAAGGGAAACGGCTACATAACAATTTGGAATAAAATTTGCATCATATTTTTTTGTCTTAAGGTAAATATTTTGAAATACTAAAATGAAAAAGGAACTACCTCTAGAAATATTAGATTCCCTTTCCGAAGGTGTTATCACTTTAGATAAAGAATTGAAAATTTCTTTTGTAAATTTAGCCGCACAAAGAATGACCGGTTTAGATACAAACGAAATATCCGGGAAGTTATGTAAAACAGTTTTGCGCTGCGAATTCTGTAAGACCGGTTGTCCAATTTGTAGAATGCTGGAGACAGGAAATAGTATATTCAATTTCGATACAAAAATTAATACTAAAGAAAATAAAGAAATTGAAATTAAAATAAATGCCACTATACTTAAAGATGAAAATACTAAACCTGTTGGCGCTGTGATTTCATTTAAAGATTTATCAAATGTAAAAAATCTGGAAAAGATACTGAATGAAAATTCAGATTTTTACGGTATTATTGGTAAATCTGAGCAAATGAAAGAAATTTATAAATTAATTATTGAAATATCAGATTCTGATGCCCCTGTGTTAATACAGGGAGAAACCGGCACTGGCAAAGAACTTGTAGCAAATGCCATTAAAGCAACCAGTAAGAGAAAAAGAAATCCTTTTTTGAAAATAAATTGTGCTGTCTTTCCCCAAGATTTACTGGCAAGTGAATTGTTCGGACATATAAAAGGTGCATTTACAAGTGCAGAATCAAATAGAGTTGGAAGATTTGAACTTGCAAATACCGGCACAATATTTTTAGATGAAATTTCTGAATTGCCGATACAAATGCAGACACATCTTTTAAGAATATTACAAGATGGTACTTTTGAAAGAATAGGTGATTCAAAAACCAGAAGCACCGACGTAAGAATAATATCAGCGACAAATCAAAATGTTGAACAAGCTATTCTGGACAATAAATTAAGAGAAGATTTATTCTTTAGGATAAACGTTGTTCCTATCACTGTCCCCCCGTTACGAAAAAGGAAAGAGGATATTTCGCTGCTCGTCAATCATTTCATTAGAAAGTTTTCAATAAGTTATAATAAATCTATTATTGATATCGATAAAGAAGCACTGAATCTCTTAATCAATTATGACTGGCCGGGAAATATTCGCCAACTGGAAAATGCTATTGAGTATGCATTTGTTCGCTCACATTCAAACCTAAACATTTGTGAATGCAGTCTTCCTTCATATTTACGAGCATCAATTAAATGTGATAATTATGAATATTCAGTGAAACATCGCAATTACATTTCGGTTGGTAAATTATTAAAATTACTGGATGATAACGGATGGAACAGAAGTAAAGTAGCCGATATACTTGGTGTAAATAGAACTACAATCTGGAGAAAGATAAAAGAATTTGGTCTAAATCCATAATAGAACTATTCTTATGCAACACTATTAAAACATATTGCACCATTCCGATAAGTGATTATAAAATAAAGAGTTAACTAAACACAAAACATTTGCAACACTTTTGCAACAATCAACACTTCGTTTATCCCCTTAAATTCAATGTTTTTAATGGCAAGATAATTGCATAATTAGCATTATTATGAGCGAAATGCTTGCAAACCAATATTTTATTTCCGAAAGATATTCCGAAGCATTAGAAGAATATTCCAAATTACCTAAAGTAAGGCGAAAAAATATTATTATAAAAGAAAAAATGATAATAAGTGCAACTTTCGATGAAAATTTTGAAGAGGCTCTTTCAATGCTACGCGAATTAATAAAAGATAAATTTGGTCAATCCGACAGTATAAAAATCAATGCGCAAGTTTGTCCTTGTATTGAAGTAGTAAACAAATTGGAAAGTCAAAATAAACAAGGACAAGAATATAAAGATGTAATAAAAATGAAAATTGCGATATTAACCTTTTTTTCAGATCAAGATAAATCACTGAGATACTTTGAGAAATTAAAAGATTCAAGTTATGCGGATTTAATTAATTCGTTCTTGACATCAATAAATAATATTACAAATTAAATTAAGAGGTAGATATGCAACATGCAAGACAATTGTTAATAGTAATTATACTATTATTTTTTTCAAGCGGCTTTGTTTTTTCGCAAGCCTCCTATTGTGGTCTATGCCACACAGGCAATGTAGCACCCGATAGTAATTATACTACTTGGCTTGGGCATCCCCACGCAACTTCACAAAAAAACGCTCCTGAATTAGCCGGGGATATAGGACATTCACCTGCAGAGCAAATAGCAGATGAAGATTGTATTTCCTGCCATAGCCCAAGAGCCGTAACTGCTAATGGCGGAATGAATGAAGCCGAGGCTTTAGGATATTTTTATACAACTGCTACCGAACCCGGAACAGCTGATGGAAAATCCTATGACATAGGCGATTTCTATCCAGGTACGGTTAATCAACATGAATCCGAATGGCCTAACATTGACTGCCAGACATGCCATGATTATAGTTCAACAGCTACGAGTATGTCTGGATTAAAATTATCGTTGTTTGATTCTCATTATGTTGATTCAACGTCGGGTGAACAAGGAGTACGAAAGCCGGTAAATTTTCCACACGAACTCTGCGGACAATGTCATGGAAGTTTACATATTGAAAACCAAGGAACAGATGATACTTTCCCTGGTGGGGGATACTACGAATGGTCTATATGGGCAGCACAAAATCCTGCCTCAGCTGGTAATTGGAAAGGCACTAACCACCTGTTAACGGATGGGTGGAAGTTTAGTAAGCATAGCAAAACACAAAGTGATGCAGCAGATGAACTAGGAGGAGAGCGAGCTGGTCAAACGCCAAACGAAGTTGTTAATGGCTCCGACCCCGAGATTTGTGTTGCATGTCACGCTCCAACCGCAGTAGAAGCAAACGGTGGAATGAGTGAAGCAGAAGCAATGGATTATTTCTTTACTACAACCGATGGTAAATTTACTGATAGCACAGCAGTACAGCATGCAGACGAATGGCCGAATGTTGATTGTATTGCTTGTCATGATCCACACACTAAAGAACTTGCATATTATAATTCTTCTACAAAACAACACGTTCCTATGGCTAGTGCGGAAGAACTTTGCGGGCAATGCCATGGTACTCTCCGTTTTCCGGATACAGACCATTTAAGCTATGATATTATGCAAGGTACCGGAGGAATTGGTGTTTCTGACGAAAAAACAATGCCCGGAGCAACTTGTGTAGATTGTCATATGGCTGAAGACAGAACCACATGGCCAGGCGAACACCATTTCAATCAGTATATGACTCACGGACATACTTGGCAAGTAATTGTAAACGGCGGAGATAAGAGCCACCATCCCGAAAATCATCCGGGTTGGACAGGCTGGAGTATGGGAGCAATTGCAGGCGATATGGCTGATTATGGTGATGGTGCAGGTAATGGTGATGCGCCTCATGTAGCTTCATGTACTACATGTCATACATATATGGATGCGGCTCTTGTTCGCTCAACAGTAAAAAGCATGCAAGATGAATTTGCAAATTTAGATTCTATTGCAAATGAAAATATTGCTGCAGCAGAAGCTTTCTTAGCAGGAAGCAGCGATTCAGCCAAGATTCATATGCTTGAGGATGCACAGTTTAATCTTGCCTTTGCAGAAGGTGATGAGAGCGGCGGAGTACATAACCATAATTACACAACGGCATTATTAAATGATGTTATTGAAAAATCTTCCATTATTACGGGTGTGAATGATAATTTGCCAATCATTAAAGAATTCGCTCTTTATCAAAATTATCCCAACCCATTCAACCCTACATCTACAATATCATATTCGATTCCGGTAAATGCAGATGTAAATCTAACGGTTTATGATTTACTCGGTAATAAAATTATAACTCTAGTAAATAAACCTCAGACAACCGGAACTTATAGGACTGTTTTTGATGCCTCGGATCTTTCTTCCGGAGTCTATTTTTACAAAATAACAGCCGGGAAATTTGTGGCTACAAAAAAATTATTACTACTTAAATAATATTTTAATCATAGTAAGCTAATCTTTTAAATTAAGGATTAGCTTACTATTAAATATCATGTTTTTACTTGAT
>CBEVZC010000208.1:0-4433 GCA_965554225.1 uncultured bacterium
AATTAATTGCGGAAACAGATAAAAATAAAAAACAATCTGAATTAAATAAAATATTTAATAATTCAAATTCAGATTTTATTGTTTGCAATTCTCTTCGGAACAGGAAGAAAAATGTTCAAAATGATTTTGAAATAACGAATCGAAATGGGAAAAATATTTTTGCAAAAACATCCTCGGACCTGGCTGCGCAAATCTATAAATTAATTGAAGGTGAAACCAATGATACTTTGTCTTGATGTGGGCAACACACAAATTTACGGCGGATTATTCAAAGATGAGAAATTAGTATTTCAATTCCGTAAAACATCACGTGAAAGCTTTTCGTCTGATGAAATTGGAATATTTCTTAAAAATGTAATTAAAGAGAACAGTTATAATGTACAAGATATCAAAGCAATTTCAATTTGTAGTGTTGTACCGGATAAGAATCATTCACTTTCGAGCGGATGTATAAAATATTTTGGTTTAACTCCGTTTTTTTTAGAACCGGGAGTAAAAACCGGTTTGAAAATAAAGTATAAAAATCCATTGGAAGTTGGAGCAGATAGAATTTCTAATGCTATAGCAGGTATTAAAAAGTATCCTAACCGAAATCTGATTATTGTTGATTTTGGGACCGCAACAACTTTTTGCGTTATTTCAAAAGCAAAAGAATATCTGGGGGGAATAATTTTCCCTGGTATTCGTATTTCCATGGAGGCTTTGGAACAACACACTGCAAAATTACCAAGAGTTGAAATTAAAGAAATTGATAAAGCATTCGGACAAACAACTATCGAGAGTATTCAAGTTGGTTTATTTCAAGGTCAAAAGGCTATAGTAAGTGAACTTACTAAGAAAATAACTATAGAAACTTTTCAGGGTAAAAAACCTATAATTATTGGAACCGGGGGCTTTTCTTCATTATTTCAGAACGAAAACTTGTTTAACGAAATTTCTCAAACTTTAGTTTTGCAGGGATTAAATGAAGCATTGAAATTAAATAAGGACATAAAATGAAAAGGATATTATTAAAATCTAAAATTCATAGAGCAACTGTAACTGATGCCGACTTAAATTACCAAGGTTCTATATCAATTGATAAAGCTCTTTGTGAGGCTGCTGATTTATTGGAGTTTGAAAAGGTTGATATTTATAATATAACGAACGGTGAAAGATTTTCAACTTATGTGATTTATGGAAACAAAGGTCAAATAAGTTTGAACGGTGCGGCTGCTAGACGTGTACATAAAGGTGATTTAATTATTATTGCCAGCTTTGGTCAGTATAATGAGCAAGAGTGCTTAAATCATAAACCAAAGTTAATTTTTGTGGATACGAATAATAACCATGATAATAATTAAAATTGGAAAGGATATGGCTGTTATATGAGGATTGGAATGATTCTCCTTCTTCTAATGAGTAATTTTCTGATTGCTCAAAGCTTTACATTAACGGGGAAAGTAAGTAGTAGTAAAAATAGTAAAGCATTAATCGGGGCAAACGTATTTATTAAGAAACTCAATAAGGGAACTGCTGCCGGCAATGATGGTAAATTTACTATATTAAATATTCCAGAAGGTCAATATAATATTAAGTTTTCTTATGTCGGATTTTCAGAAAAAATAATTAAAATTAAAATAAATAAAAATACAAAATTAGATATTTCATTAGATCCCAAAGTTTTTTCGTTATCTGAAACAATTATTAAAGGTAAGAGAGCAGAACTTAGAGAAACTCCCATAGCCTTCTCAAACGTAGATGCTAAACAGATAACAACAGAATTGGGTTCGCGTTACATTACTTCTTCATTAGAAAAATTACCTAGTTTGTATGATTCGGATGAGGGTGGAGGATTTGCCGATAGTAGATTGAGTATTCGTGGATACGATCAAACAAGTATTGCTGTTATGATAAATGGTATTCCTATTAACAATCCGGAAAACGGAGAAATTTATTGGTCTAATTGGGCTGATATAAGTGATGTTGTGAGAACAATACAGGTTCAAAGAGGTTTAAGCGCAACACCTTATTCTGTTTCTTCTATTGGCGGAGTAGTAAATGTGATTACAAACAGCGGACTTACGAATAAAAAGTTTTTTAAAATAACTTCTCAAATTGGAGCAGATAATTTCCGGAAAGTTGCAGCATCTTTTCAATTTCCAATTATTAATAATAAAATTCAAATGATTGGAATGATAAGTCGGGCAAAATGGGGCGGATACGCAGATCAAACTTGGGCAGATTTATTTTCATATTATTTTTCTTTGGGAATGTTGTTTGGTAAACAATCATTGGAAATTCAATTTATGGGCTCGCCCCAAAAACACGGACAAAGAATTACTCCTCACCGAATAGATGCGTGGAACAAAAAAGGACTTCGTTATAATTCAGATTGGGGATATCTGCATGGCAAACCGTTAAATGCGCGGGATAATGAATTTAACAAACCATCACTTACAATAAATCATATTTGGCAAATTAGTAAGAATACTATATTAACCAATGTTTTATATTTATCTCATGCGAAAGGCGGCGGTCATGTTCCGCCATGGAATGGATTTGAGAGTACGCTAAACGGAAGTATTGACTTCGATAAAATATGGACTTCTAATTCGGCAAATATCGATTCTAATTATTCTTATAATTTATCTCGCTCTACATCAGCTTTACGTTTTACCTATCATATTCATAATTGGGCGGCTTTTCGTTCCACAATCTACTATAATCAACACAATTTTAAGTACTCATTTGGTTTAGACGGGAAATATTATTTTGCAAAAAATTATAGTACACTCGGAAATTTACTTGGTGGGGATTACTATATTGGAAGCGGGAATGTAAATCAAAATCCTAAAAAATTATTATTTGCCGGGGACAAAGTCGATTACGATGCCGATAGTTATGTGCGTTCTTTCGGAGGGTTCGGACAAGTTGAATTTAATACAGGAATACTAAATTCTTATTTAAATGTTAGTTTTGCTATTACCGGTTACGACAGAATAGATTATTTTAATTATAAAAACTACGATCCTAAAAGAGAAACAGGTTGGAAATCTTTTTCCACGTATACTGTAAAATCTGGTGTTAACGTAAACATATCTAAATCGACCAATATTTATTTTAATATCGGAAATTTTTCAAAAGCACCGCTATCAATGAATGTCTATACTTACACAAATGATTTGTTTAAATATATTAAAAATGAAAATATATTTTCAACAGAATTGGGTTATGGCTTTAATTACAATAGTATAAAGTTAAATGTAAATTTATTTTATACTCTTTGGAAAGATAAAGCCCTGAACTTTAATGTGTTTTTACCGGATTCTTATTCGTTTTTCCATGCAAATGTTTATGGTGGTAAATCTCTACATAAGGGAATTGAAGCTACTGCAGAGCTGACCCTATTAAGAAACTTTTCATTAAATGGAATGTTTTCGATTGCGTCTTACAAATGGTTGAATGACGTTAAATCTTATTTAATTCCGGAAGGTAATGTAAATGAACAAATAGTTTTTGATTCTAAAATTAAGGATCTCTATGAAGGCAATTCGCCCATGACCAAAATTGGATTTGGAATTAAATACAAATTGAAAATTTCTTCTAACGTTGACTACTATTTAAACACTGATTATATATTTTACGGTAGGTATTATGCACAATTTGATCCTGTAAGCAGAAGTTTTAATAATGAAGAAAATGTTCAATCGTGGAGAATTCCCGATTTCTACACAGTTAATTTGCATAGCGGAATCTCAATAAAAGGCTTTTCTGAATATTTCGATAAAATAAATTTGAGAGTTAGTGTGTTTAATGTTTTAAATAGTAAAAACATAATTCGTGCAAGTGATGGAAATGGTTATAATTCAAATTCTGCTCTGGTTTGGTATAACAGGGAAAGATGGGTTAGCGGCACATTAAGTGTTGAATTTTAATATTTTTTTTATCATAATAATTATTTAATTATTAAAATAATAGATGTCGATTGATCTTTTAACTCCGTTTTTGAGTAATAATAAAAATAGGCGATTATATATATGCCCAACTTTTTCGAAAAGTTGAGCATCTCGTAACATCCGTTTTTAGAAAAGAACAAAAAAATAAGATGTAGGGAATGAAAATTTTCTTTCCCTACTTTTAAATAATTTACTGTATTGTAACTTTATAATCCAATTTAACTTTGCAACTTCCATCTCCAATATAAAGTGCATAACTGGAAGCAGGTGGACTCCATGAGCCGTTATCGAAGGAAATAACACCTGTGGCAGTTTTCCCTTTCATTCTTGTATCACTATATTCATTCCCAAAAATATCTTTGTCCTTTTCGTAAACAATTAATTTTACAGTAAATTTTTTGCCTGCAGATTTGGGCAAAGTAAATGTTTTGGTTTTGTTTATTAAATAGTAGCTCCTGAAAAAGGCAAAAAAGCAAGAAACTGGATTAAAAACGA
>CBEVZC010000209.1:0-4419 GCA_965554225.1 uncultured bacterium
TTTATAAATTAATATTTAATTATATTTTTCTATATCAATAAGTTCATTCATATAAGAATCTATGTATTATAAGTTACATATAATAGATCTGGCTATAATTAAATTGGCTTGTTCTTAATTGCAGAATTATCCGGATATTATTTAACAAAACAAATTTAACGGAGGCAACACCATGAAGATTAACAGAATGAACCCTTACGATGGCAGTACCAAAACAAAAGCCTTTTTTGATCTTGAAACAGATGAAGGAATAATTTTTAAGGGTTTCACGCTGGTTGAAGGTACAAACGGATTATTTGTAAGCGTCCCCAGTGAAAAAGGGAAAGATGATAAGTATTACGATAAAGTTTTAATGTCAAAAGAGTTGAGAACAAAGCTAAACGACTTAGCTCTTGAAAAGTATAATGAGTTAAGCGCACAAACAGCATAATTATTTAGACGGTGTAGCCTGTTTTACTACAGGCTGCATTGTCTTTGAATAAGCTTAATCAATTTCATTCATTTTTTTCGAAAGCTCTTCTTTGAGTAACGAAAAATGATTCCGAACGTGAAATTCTCTTTCTTTGCCTATAGATAGCAATTTTGCTATGTCATCAGTATTTAATAACAGTTTGCCGGTATTATTTAGTTTTTCGAGCTTTATTTAACAAGCATACATAATTAACATAATTGTTAATTATGTATATTTAGTAATAAATCGCAATAAATTTGTTGCAGCTAGGGGAATGATCTTCCCAGCCCTTAATTTTCCACAAACTAATTCCTATTTAGAGGCGCTTGTTTCACTGATTTTAATTTTTAACTTCACACTTTTAATTATTCGCCATGCACACAATATTTCATCTCGATCTCGATACATTTTTTGTCTCGGTGGAACGGATACTCGATCCTTCACTTAACGGTAAGCCTGTTATAGTTGGAGCGAACCCGGAGTACGGCAGGGGAGTGGTAGCTGCTTGTTCATACGAAGCAAGAGAATACGGATTGCATTCCGCAATGCCTATCAGGCAGGCATACCGGCTTTGCCCAAACGGGATTTATCTTCATGGGCATCATAAAGAATACAGCCGCTTTTCGAAAGCCGTTAAACATTTGCTGGGACAATATGCTCCGCAAATTGAACAGGCTTCCATAGATGAATTTTACATGGATTTTACCGGGACTCAACGTCTTTACGGTTCCATGTTTACATTTGCGAAAAAACTGCAAACGGAAATTGAACAAAAATTATCGTTGCCTTGCTCAATTGGCATAGGAAGCAACAAAACCATTGCAAAAATTTGTTCCGATTATGCTAAACCAAAAGGCATAACTTACGTATTACCAGGAATGGAGAAGGAGTTCCTTGCGCCATTACCGGTTGAAGTAATTCCCGGCGTTGGCAAAGTAATGCAGAAAACATTGCATGAAAAAGGTTTTAGAATTATAAAAGATATTACAAAAATACCGGAAGATTATTTTTTAGCAGCTTTTGGCAAGTATGGTGCGGCGCTTTGGAAAAAGGCAAACGGAGAAGGACAAGAATATCTTAATCCACCGCAAAAAAGAAAAAGCATTTCAAAAGAAAGAACTTACGGCAAAGATGAAATGAACAAAGCCAAGATTGAAGCTACTTTATTTAAACTTACCGGCGAAGTATGTCAACTTTTAAGAAATAAAAATTGGCAGGCGTCAACTATCGGAATTAAGCTGCGGTATTCCGATTTTGTAACTCTTACCAGAGAAAAAACCATAAAGCCGACCGACGATGACAAAGTGATTTTCAATATTGCGCTTAATCTTTTCCGCAAAGCGTACACTCGACGTGTTAGCATAAGGTTGATCGGAATACGCCTTACAAATTTCAGTGAATTTTCCGAGCAGGAAATTTTATTTGAGGATAAAGATACAATCCGCAAAAAAATGTTCCGGGCAATTACAAAAATCCGTGATAAATTCGGATATTCCGCAGTCCGGTTTGGCAAAGCCGATTAACAACAATTAATTTATTTTATGTTTACTCTGCACGCTCATTCGAATTATTCGCTTCTGCAAGGCGTTATTACGATAGATGATCTAATAACCTTTGCCCAAAAGAGCGGTAGTCCGTACGTTGCTCTAACCGATACAAACGGCATGCACGGACTAATCCAATTTGCTAAAAAGGCGGAAGAAAAAAATATTAAGCCTATACTTGGAGCATGGATTGACAACCCGGACGATAAAGAAATAAATTCAATATTTCTGGCAAAAAATAACAAGGGATACTCCGAATTATGCAAAATTATTACTTCAAGAAAATTAAAAGATGATTTTTCCTTAATAAGTTTAATTAACGAACTATCGGATAATCTTTTTATCCTAACTTCCTCATTAAAATTACTGAAGCAGTTAACTCTCAATTCTAAACTAAGAAAAAACCTTTATGTTGAATTGATGGTGACCGAAAAACTAAAAGAACATACGCGTAAGCTTTATAATTATGCAAGGAAAACTAACCTGCAAATTGTTGCCACACATCCGGCATATTTCCTTTCACCGCAAGATTTTCTTCTGTACAAAACAGTAACCGCTATAAGATTAAATACAACAATACAAAATTTAGACGAAGATGATTTGGTCGATCCGGAATTTAGCTTAAAAACTCCGCATGAATTGCAGGCAATTTGGAAAGCTCTTCCCGAGGCAATTTGGAACGCAGATTTCATTGCAAAGCAATGCAACGTTAACCTTAAGTTCGGTCAATATAAATTTCCCGCTTTTCCCCTTCCTAAAAATGAGTCTGCTTTTTCATATTTATGGAAAATTGCTTTTAGAGGATTGGAGAATCGCTATAAACCTATAACAGATAAAGCGGTTAAACGTTTACAGTATGAGCTTGAAGTGATTGATGATTTAGGATATTCAGATTATTTTTTGATTGTTTGGGATATTGTACGTGAAGCTCATAAAAGGAATATGCTTACTGTCGGTCGCGGTTCTGCGGCAGATAGTTTGGTAGCGTACTGCCTTGGATTAACTCAAGTTGATCCGGTAAAACACAATTTGTATTTCGAAAGATTCTTAAACAGAGGGAGAAAATCTCCGCCTGATGTGGATATCGATTTTTCATGGAAAGAAAGAGATGAAATAGTAAAGTATGTATTTGAAAAATACGGCTACGATCATGTGGCAATGATTTCTACCACCGTAACATTCAGGGCACGCTCTGCGTTTAGAGAAACTGCAAAAGTATTCGGAATATCGGGGCAAGAAATTACAAAGTTTACTAAACTGATTCCTTGGACAAGCGCTAAAAATCTGCTTTATCTGACTCAAAATTTTCCGGAGACTAAATCTTTAAAATTAAATATAGAACCATGGAAAATGATAGTTCGCGTTGCCTCAAAATTAGCCGGCTTTCCCAGGCATAATAGTATTCATCCCAGCGGAATTGTAATTACAAAAAAACCGATAATAAACTATATAGCTTTGGAGTATGCAAAAAATAAAGGCTTGGGATTAATTGTTACACAACCCGATATGTATTCGGTTGAAAATATGGGATTGGTCAAAATAGATTTGTTGAGTCAACGTTCCCTTGGCGTTTTGCGAGATACTTTAGAAACAATATCCTCTCTCTCTTATGTGAAAACTAAGGAGACTAAAATATATTCTCTTAATAGTACAGATATTTTGTAGTTGCAGGGAAGAAAAGTAAAAATTATATAAAATATTCTTAAATTTAGGATAAATTATATGTTGATTTCTATCAAACGGGAAATACAAGGTGCGATTATCCTTTTATATTCTAAAATAATGTAAAAAAGAAGATATGGTTTACAATATAATTTGGCCTAAATTTTGAACAAAAAGCGTATATTGTACAAGATTATTAATCAAATATGGAGTTAAATAGATGAGTACAAGAAAAAAAATAACAATTGATGGAAACGAAGCTGCCGCAAGAGTAGCTTATCAACTTAGTGAGGTAATTGCCATTTATCCTATTACACCATCTTCACCAATGGGTGAATGGTCGGATGCATGGTCTGCAGTAGGTAACAAGAATATATGGGGAACTGTCCCTTCGGTAACGGAAATGCAGAGCGAAGGCGGTGCATCAGGCGCAGTTCACGGTTCGCTTCAAGGTGGAGCATTAACTACAACATTTACTGCATCGCAAGGATTATTGTTAATGATTCCCAATATGCATAAGATTGCCGGGGAACTAACACCTGCAGTATTTCATGTATCTGCCCGTTCTCTGGCAGCACAGGCGCTTTCAATTTTTGGCGATCATACCGACGTAATGCAAGTTAGACCAACCGGCTTTGGAATGTTAGCTTCCGGATCAGTGCAAGAAGTGCATGATATGGCTGCAATAGCACATAAAGCTTCAATCGAAAGTAGGATCCCGTTTGTTCATTTTTTTGATGGATTTAGGACATCCCATGAGGT
>CBEVZC010000210.1:0-4360 GCA_965554225.1 uncultured bacterium
ATTTAATAGATCAAGGGGCTACGTATAATATTTCATGGGAAAAAGAAGGAATTTTATACAATATTAAAAAAAGATTAACGTGGTTATTTAATATAAAAAAAGCATTCACTGATTTAACAGACTCACATGAAAAATTACTTAAACAATATAATGAATTGGAAGAATCAAAAAGAATTTTACAAAAACAAACGACTCAACTAAAAACCGTTAACAATATAAGCAAGTCAATTAGACAAAATCTTGATCTTCAAAAAACTATAAAGGAAATAACAGATACATTAGTTAAAGATGCTGAATTTTTATTCGCCAAAGTAAAAATTTTAAAAGATATTGAGGGGAACACATTTGAAATTGAATCAATTAGCGGAGTTCAAAATCATAATTCAAAGACTATTACTAAGAATATTGAAATAAATGAAAACAAAATTGGTGAGCTTTTAATCCAACCCAAAATTACTACAAATGAGTTTGAAACTGAAGAATTCTTAAATTATTTGCTGCCGGTTATAAATATTTCTATTCATGATGCTTTGGTTTTAAGAACAATTACTGATTATAAAAATAACCTGGAAAACAAAGTTGAAAGCAGAACTTCAGAATTGAAAAATGCTCAAGAAAAAATATCAAAAACAGTACAGCTTTTAAGAGAGGCACAGCAAACTCAAAATAGATTTTTCACAAATATATCCCACGAATTTAGAACTCCATTAACACTAATTATGGGTCCCGCTGAACAAATTGTAGCGCAATCAAAAAACAGCAATGTTATTGAAGAAGCTAAACTAATTTACAGAAGTGCAAAAAAATTAAATCGATTAGCAAATCAATTGTTAGACATTTCAAAAATTGGATCTGGTGAAATAAAATTAAAAACCAGTTTACAAAATTTGATAAATATTCTAAAAGAAAATATTTCATTGTTCAAATCATTTGCAGAAAGGAAAAAGATTTCACTGAATTTACATATGAGACCAAATGATATTTATATTTATTTGGATAAAGATAAGTTTGATAAAATTATGGGAAATATATTATCCAATGCACTTAAATTTACGCCTTCCGGCGGTTATATAAATATTGAAATAAAGGATAATGTTTTATATGAAAATCTTGTTTTTCAACACTTAAAGATTCCGGAGTTTGTTGAAATATCAATTACAGATAGCGGAATTGGAATTCCAAGAGAAAAGCTCGACAAAATTTTTGATAGATTTTACCAAGTAGATAACAACCTGAACAGAGAATATGAAGGAACAGGAATTGGTTTATCTTTATCAAGAGAATTAGTAGAACTTCACAAAGGAAAAATTATTGTAGAAAGCGAGGAAGGAAAAGGATCAACTTTTAGAATTATCTTTCCCAAAGGAAAAAATCATCTGCTTCCGGAAGAAGTTGTTAATAATGATGATCCATTAATTAGTAATAATATAATAGAAAATGAAAATTTGATATTTGAAAATGATAAAGGAAAAATAAAATTAGATGATTTTGAAACAAAGATTCTTTCATCAGATGATCAAAAACCATTTTTACTTATTATTGAAGACAACCAAGAAGTAAGAAATTTTATTAAGAAAAATCTACATGATCATTTCAAAATTTGCGAAGCAGCTGACGGTGAGGAAGGATGGGAAAAATCTATCAAAAATATACCGGATCTAATTATCAGTGATGTAATGATGCCGAAAATGGACGGTTTTGAATTATGTGAAAAATTAAAGACCGACGAAAGAACAAGTCATATACCTTTAATAATATTAACTGCTAAAGCTACTTTAAAAGATAAAATTTCCGGATTCGAAATTGGCGCTGATGAATATATAATGAAACCATTTGAAATTGAAGAACTAAGAGCAAGAATATTAAATTTATTAGAACAGCGAAAAAGAATTCATGAACATTATAAAAAATACGGACTATTTGAATTAGATAAACAAAATATTTCTTCAATAGATCAAAAATTTATTTCAAGAGCAATGGAAATAATCAAGGATAATCTCTCTAATTTTGATTTTTCAGTTGAAAAGTTCGCGGATAGTATAGCAGTTAGTAAATCTCTGCTTCATAAAAAGTTCATTGCCTTAATTGGTGAACCTCCAGGTGAACTCATAAAAAGAATCAGATTAAATAAGGCTGCAGAATTAATTAAAAATGGTTTTGGAAACATAACTGAAATTTCATTTGAAGTGGGATTTAGCAATCCATCTTATTTTACTGAATGTTTTAAAAAACAATTCGGGATTTCTCCTTCACATTACCAACACTCCAATAACTAGCAAATTACACTATTCTTATAGTTTTTTCCACAATTGTTATAGAAGAAAAAAAAACAAAAACTTATAATAAAGCAAGAAGTACTGATTTACAAATACTGTAAAGGATGTCTTTCCTTTTTAGCAATAAATAATTGAGTATGTGAACTTTAAATTCCAATAATGAATTATTCTCTAACGTCTTGATAAATTTTCACTTTTCTGAATTGAAATAATAATTATTATAACAAATAAACTAAAGGAGTTGATTATGAAAAACATATTAAAAATTTTCGTTGTTTTTTTCTTTGTTTATGGAATAATACTTTCTCAAACATGGCAGTTACAAAACTCAAACTTACCGGAAAATGCAACAGCAGCACCATTCTCTCCAGTAAGTGATAGTATTTGCTGGGCTGTGTGGACAACAGATTGGAACGATAACTCATCATTTGTAAACGGTTATCTAAAGACAATTGATGGAGGGCAAACATGGACAAGCGATACAATAAAAGTGACAGAAAATGGATGCATATGGTGGATTGAAGCTTTTGATGAAAACACAGCATTTATTGCCGTAGAAACTTGGGCAGCAAATGGGATGCAAGGAATTTATAAAACTACCGATGGTGGGAAAACATGGCAAAAACATCCAACGGCTTATGCAAATTCTTATTTTGGTCCAGGATATGTTCATTTTTTTGATGCAAATAATGGAGTTGCAGTAGGTGAAATAGATATTAATAATCCTAACGCAACTGGATTTGAAATATATACTACGAATGATGGCGGAAAAAACTGGAATCATGTGTCCAAAGAAAATATTCCAACTACAAAGGATGAATATTTAGAACCGGTTCAAGTGGCTGAATATGGAGACTGTATATGGTTAACAGTTTTTGAGTCGAAAAACCATGGACCAAGATTTTTAAAAACTACTGATAAAGGTTATAATTGGAAATTTATTGAACCTAATGGCATTGATACTACTTTTGACAATATGTTTGCATCGTTTCAAAATGAAAATGTAGGAATGATGGTTGGGTGGTCGTGGCATGAACCCAAACATATAGTTAAAAAAACTTATGATGGCGGTGCAACTTGGAAAGATATTGCAGAACCTTATGGCTGTATTCCATTAAATGTAAGTTATGTTCCCGGAACAGATTCAACTTATATGTTGACGGGTGATGTTAATGTTGCCGGTTATCATAAAGGTTCCGCATATTCAAACGATTTTGGACACACATGGACAACCATTGATAGCGGGAGCTATAGCTATCTGAAAGTTGCTTCAGAAAATGTTGCATGGGCTACAAATTTTTATACAAATAAATTTTATAAGTATGAAGGTCCGTTAGTTTCAGTAGAAAACAATGATTTAATTTCAACTAATTTCTTTTTGGAACAAAACTACCCCAATCCGTTTAATCCTAGTACAACAATTAAATATTCTATACCGACGGATTTGGGATATGAGGTGCAAGATGTAAGATTAAAAATATATGACATTTTGGGAAGAGAGGTTGCAACATTAGTGAACCAAAAACAAAAACCGGGTAATTATAAGGTCGAATTCGATGGAAAAGATTTGCCAAGTGGAGTTTATTTATACCGCCTTAAAATTGGTATTTATACTTCTGTTAAGAAAATGATGCTAATGAAATAAATAGTTTCAAAACCTCCGAGATTGTTTATAAGACTATGTTTTTATAAATACCTCGGAGGTTTAAATTTCTTAATTTGCTTTTCCTTCTGCACAATCGCAATTGCACAGCATTGATAGAAAATTACGCAACTGTTATAAATCTTATCAATATTTGAAAAATATATGAGCAAAAAGTAAAAAAAAGATATATCAATAATGGCTCTGTAAAAAATGATCTGCATAAATCACATGAAAAAATAAAAATTGATATTAGTCGTCTAAGTGTTTATCATGAAGTAGATCTTTAGATATAATTTTTCTTAAATTATTTCAAGCCTCTGCGGAAAAACCTCTAACATAAAAATAAATTACTTTCCCGTTTTTATCTAAAATCAAAACTCTAGAGTTGTTTGGGTTTTCATTTCCGGTGAATTCTTGAAGCTCAGCACCATCAGCATAA
>CBEVZC010000211.1:0-4244 GCA_965554225.1 uncultured bacterium
GGGGATTTCTGATGGTATAAAACACCCAAGGAAAAAACTGTGTCGAAGGTATGAACATTTTTTGGCATCTGTTCTAAAGTAAGCGGCAAGTTCCATACGGGCTTTTCCCCAATGTAATTTTTAATTGCTAAAAATTGAATAGTGTATAGTAAATACGGATCAATACCAATCACCGTTTTGGCATTTATACCGTACATACGCCATAAGTGATAACCGTTCCCACAGCCAATATCAAGTATGGTTTTACCGTTCAAAGGCTGTATCTCATCAACCAATCTATCCCACTTCCAATCAGAGCGCCATTCAGTATCGATTTCTACTCCAAATATATTAAAAGGTCCTTTGCGCCAAGGTGATAGTTTCCTAAATTGTTTTTCCAAGTCAATTCTAGTATTTATATTACAATCCTGTATTGTTCCTATTTGTATTTGACCTTTATTCAAGTCAATATGAGAAGGGGAGATAATAGGAAGATTATTAAGGATGAATTTCCATTTATTCCAATCACCATGATGGAAAGCGTTGCTTATTGAATTTTCAAATAGCTCTATAAAATTTTCAAAACCTATCTTATTAGCAGTCTCATAAAAATCTTGGTAATAATTCATTTTTCTGCAATTATTGATACAAAATTGTAAAGTTGAAACCATTGGTCTATATTTGTAAATCCTGCTGAGTTTAAACGGGAAAAATGCGTTGTCAAATTTTCCGAAATTAAAACATTTTCCAATGCATCGCGTTTCCGACTAATTTCCAGTTCTGAATAATTATTTTGACGTTTAAAATCGTAATACCTGTCAATTTGTCTTTTATCTCTTTCTGTGTTTTCAAATGTTATTTTTTCAGATAGAATTAAAATACCGCCCGGAAGTAATCCTTTATAAATATTTTTTATTAACTTATCCCTAAAATTCACCGGAATAAATTGTAATGTAAAATTAAGTATGACGATTGAGGCGTTTTTAATAATTATATCATTAATGTCTGCACAAATTAAATGAGTATTTTTTCCTGAAGTATTTTTTAAAAAGGAACGACATCTATTAATCATCGAAATGGAATTATCAATTGCAAATATTTTACAGTTTGGTACTGATAAATTGTTGTTCATAGCAATTGCTGCGGCACCGAGTGAGCTTCCCAAATCGTATAAATTACTTCCTGCTTGAGCATATCGTTTTGTAAGAGGTCCGATATTAGCAATTATTGTACTATAACCAGGAATTGATCGATGCAGCATATCTTCGAATACATTAGCCACCTTATCGTCAAATTTAAAATCAACTATTTTGTTTAATGAATTGTTAAAAACAGAATCCTTATCCCAATGCTTATCCATTTTGCATATTTATGTTTGTATATAAAATTATATCGAATTATTTTAAAGCCATTGCTAAAATAACATTATAGAGAAATAAATTGAAGAAAAGATTTGCAAACCAATAAAAAAGTCGGTAATTAAGCCCGGCTTTTTTGCTATGAAGACTTTAAATAAAAAATCATAGTTAATGAACATGAGCCCTTGTTTGTTTTGTAAATTCTTCTCCTAAGGAAGCGAATTCACTAATTGTTAATAACAAGCAGCTTTAAATCTTACTTAAAGTATTAGTAGTTCTAGCAAAAATAGATGGTATGAAAGTAGCTATTACTAACCAAACGCCAAATATTCCGTTAACCCATCCTTGCCATATTTTATCCTCTATTTGTTATTTGAGAATTGTTAATTAGAAATGAGTATAGCAAAATTTAAACTCATTTTGATATTATTAATAACACTAAAATGATATAGAAGTTTCAAATATTGATTTTGGGGAAAGTTATTATTACAATAATAATATGGAAAAAGAAATGGTAGAAAAAATTACAGTAATCTTGGATAAGATTAAGGAATATGAAACAGGGCGTTCTTTAGCTCAGCTGGATATAATAGAGAAATTACGATATGTAAAGGAAAAGAAAAAATTTATTGTATTAAAGAATCTAGAACAATCCAGACAAGGGGGAATTATATTAATTTCTAACAAAGTGTTAAGCAGAATGATGAATGAACTAAAAGATGAGATAGAAGCTGCTTTCCCGGGACATGTAGTTGAAGTTATTTAATTTCGGAAAAATATTAAAAACTGCTTAAATACCGTAAGCATCTAAGCAGTTTTAACAGATAACTATAAATTTATTGCTTTTTTATAAGCTTTTGCCTGATAGTTCTTATCGATTGGTATTAATTCGTAATTTATATTCTTTATTTCCATTTCAAGATTATCCAATTCGCTTAAAATATTAAACTTTATATCTTGAAATTTTGACTTAATGTTTGAAAATAAAGATTTATAGTAAATAATTCCTTCTTCAAGATTATTTGTAAATTTTAAAAAGTAATCCATATCTTTATTCGAATACGGCTCTGTCACATCTGATATTTTATTTTTTAAATAATCTATATACAAATTCAGTTCTTTAACAAACATATTAGGTCTATCTTTTCTAAACATAATATTTGCTTTCCCGTAAATGTGGTCAATCATTTCTTTTAATGAAAATGTGTCTGAAAAATAAGCCAGATTTGGTCCCGGGCAAACCGACACACCCGCTTCTTTGGATTCAGGTTTTAAATCATTTGAAATTAATGCTGCAGATGCCAGTCCAAGACAGAGACATGATTTATCAACAATTTTATTATACTTTTTATCATACTCATCTTTAGAGAGATTTTCAGACTTTAATTCATCTATTTTTATTTTTTGATATTTCCTGGATGCAGTACAAATCGGTTGATCACTAAATTCTGTATTAGAAATTAAAAATTTCTTTGGACATGAACTTCCCGGAGTTCCATTTTTTATCAGTTCATGTTTTGCCGCATCTTTTGTATTTGTCCTTAAACTATTAAATGGAACTCCTAATGGAGAAACACCGCTAAGGTATAAATCTTTTTCTTTGGCTTCAACTAGTAATTCCCTTGTCTTTTTATCTACGGTCGTTGCTTCGGGAACAAGTAAAAACGGTGTGCCCCAACCGATAGAGTCCAGATTATAATGTTCTAATAAAAATTCATGCTCTTCTGAGGTTCCAACTCCACCTTGAGCAGTAAATTTAATGTCTAAAGGTTCTTCGGGAACAAAACGGTTTTGTTTAAGCAATGATGCTTTTAATATTTCGTGTGTTTGTTCAATAAGTTCATTTCTATGGTTCTTAAATTCTTCTAGAATTGGTCCCATTAAAAATCCATCTGTTGCAAAAGCATGACCACCGCAATTTAGACCGGATTCAATTCTATATTCGGATACCCAAAGTCCTTTTTTAGCAAAGAATTTGCCTTGTATTAAGGCTGATCTGTAATCGCTAACCTTCACAACAATTTTTTTCTTTATGTTTCCCGCTTCATCAGGATAGAAGTCATTAAAATTTGCTATGTAACTATAAAGTCTTGGATTGATTCCAGCCGACAAAATAATTGATGAAGTTAAATTACTATTTGCAAATCCCCGTAAAGCAGCGTGAGCATCTTTAAATTCTGCGGGAAGTTTTTCTTTCTTTTTATAGTTATCTTTATCTAGTTTTGTCATTATATTAACATCTATGCTTCCCATAGAAAGGTTCTCTTTAATCCACGCTTGTAATTCACCCATACTAAAATTCTTCTCAACTAAATCATTAAATTTCTGTTTCAATTCGGAGTATGAAGGAAGCATATCAAAATATTTTTCTAATTCGCTCCCTTTGGTAAACAAAGAGTTCTTTAATTCGTTAAACTTTTCCCTAACTATTTTATCGATTACATTAAGGTAAGCTGTAATTCTTTCGGCTCTATAATCAATACTTTTTGTTGAAATCGGTTCAAATTTAAAATTAAATTTGTGGCAATAGTGTTCTCTCATTTTTTCAACGAGAAAATCGTCAACTATGGAAATGACCGATGAAATTCCATATTGCGCTACCTTTACCGGAGTGTCTATTGTAAAACTAAGTCCCATTACGGGAATATGAAAACTATGTGATGTTTTTGAATTTTTCATTTACTAATTCTTTTACCTTGATACTTATTTGAAAAATATAAATTACTGAATTTTGTAGTTCAAAGAAAGTGTATTTCCCTTATCCAAAAAATAGTTGTTTTGGGTTAATAAAATGGTTATTAAAAGATGATGGTTTAGGAGTTTTATCTTCAAATTTACTACTTTGTTTCTATTTATTATATAAAATACAAAAATTTTTATTACAAATACAAAATATTCATTCTCTCT
>CBEVZC010000212.1:0-4225 GCA_965554225.1 uncultured bacterium
ACAATAAAAAAAAATAAAAAGCAACTAAATAATTTATTTATAATTAGATAAGCTCAACTACTTAAAGTAAATTATTTTAAAATGACAAGAGAATTTTTGTGATTTATATCAAATTGATCAAAATTTTTTCAACAAATAAATTTAGAATAAATTACCCAATGAGGAATTATAGATCTTAAATTGCTGTTAAGTGAGTAAACTTAATTATTACCCGATAAATTAATAATCGGATTTAGTCTATGTTGAGAAAGTACTGTTTTGAAAAGCGAATCTGTGAAAAGATTAAAAATGCGAGCGTATAAATTACTATAGAAACAATTAATGTTATTACAAATCCAAAGAAAATAGATAAAATTACACTTAAGAAGCCACCGACTACAGTAAAAAGACCATTTAGTCCCCATGCCCATGCAATTGCGCCTTCAGGTTGAACTTCTGCTGCAAGTATTCCTAATGGGAAAGGCATTCCCAAAAAGAATCCTAGTGGTGATATTAAAACAGCCGATACAATTATCCTTATTAAAATTGGTGAGGCCAGGAAAATTGAAAATATGTAAGAATGAATAAGTATAATGATAAACGCAAAAAATATTATTCCGATAAATGGGATATACCATTTTTCTTCTAAAGAAATTTTAAGTTTTTTAGAAGAATAGCTTCCTATACCTGCACTGAGAAGGAGAATAAAGACAATTGAAGAATATGTATAAAGAGGTGAACCAATTAATTTCATAAAGATTTGTATAAATACCAATTCAAAAATAATAAAACCTGCTCCCAAACAACCAAAATACATAAGGGTTAGTTTTTTACGATACCAATCTTTTGATTTACCTGCTTTTGATTTATAAAGTGGAATAACTATAAAGAGAATAATAAAAATTATCGAAAGAATTGCCGTCACTATTAAGTGAATAACATCCATCGGCAATATACCGCCCTTAATTTGCCCGTTTAATAAACTAGCCGTTGAAATGTTTAGAAATTTTGATGAATCGGGTTCTATTTTGTGATAAATCTTTCTTAGGAAATTAAAATATGGTCTGTTATCTGTAGATGGAAGTACTCTAAAAGGTATTTTCGAAATTAACTCACTTGATAAATCACCGCTAAAAAATTCATCTGACAGAAAATTATTTTCTTTGTGCAGAGGATCTACCACGAGTTGATAAACCCAATTTAACCTAGTTTCATCTGTTTTCATTGAAAAGAAATCATTCAACCTATCTAACTCGTATTGCGTCCATGGTGTCATTTTAATAAGAAGAGTTGGTAAATTGTCTTGACGGTTCATTCTTTCGTACACAATTACATGTTTCTTAAAATCCTTTTTACCCAATTCCTTCCAGGCCAACGCTGCTGTTGTAATTTCTTTGGGATAAATATGATGATTTATTTGTAATATTCCATCAAGTGTTAGATGGTTAAAGTATTCTTGATAAGCTTCCGCTGTCTGTAAATAAGTTGTAGCCATTGCGCCGGTTCCTGCAGCAATGCTAGATGAAGTATGATTACTAAAAATCTGTATTATATCATATTTTTTTGATGTAGAACGGAGGTAACTTCTACCCTCCCCCACAAAACAATTCACTCTCGGATTGTTAAAAATATTACCATTAAATTTTGAATACCGTAATTTCCCTAATTTTACTACTTCCCCAACCATCTCAACTGCATCAATATGCTTAGCACCGCAAGTTAAAGCAGCTTTTGTTTCTTGACCTCCGGCACTACCTATAATCAAAACATTCTGATTAGAATTTTCTTTCAGATAATGTGAGGCAAGAACACCCCTATTCCAAAAATGATTTAACACAGAATCAGGTAGTTCTTTCCTTAAAGATTTAAAATCCCCATCGAATGGATAGATAAAACTACTTTGCGACCCACCATCGTAGGCAATATGTTTATAATTATGTTTTGGATTATCTACTATTTCAATCTTCGATATTGGATCCCAATATGTTAATTCAATACGACCTAAATTTTCAGCTCTTCTTATATCCCTTTTATTTGCATGTTCATTAAAGTCATAATAACCATCTTTCGTAAATGGAATAGCAATTAGAATGAGAGAAATGATAATTGATATAATGGTCCAATTTTTACTATTGCTAAATAACCCTGATGTAAATATTGCTAAACCGCTAACTATAAATAAAACACCGCCAGGTCCTATTAATGGGATAAACGGAATAATTAAAATACTCCCTAATGCAGCTCCTGATAAATCCCAAAAATATAAATTTTGAATCTTGCCGGAATAAAAAGAAAAAATCGATGTAAAAATTAGTCCTGCAAAGAAAAACGGCAGTGCAAGGAAAAAGTACATCGCTAAAAATGCAAATAATTGAGTTATTGGCTCTTTTGTTACTTGACCGTAATCAAATGGTAAGATGTTCATTATTGGTAGGATAATTATAGCAGAAATTGAAAAAAGGAAAGATAATTTTGCCACATACTTTCTGATATTCTCTGATTTACTAAGGGGATTTAATGACGAGTAAACCCCGGCTAAACCAAAGCAAAAGAGAGCTGAAGTTATGACTAAATATGAAATATTAGAGTAAAGTATTACATCAAAAACTCTTAATAACGCTAGCTCTAATAAAAGGGTAATAAATGCTACAAGAAATAAACCTAAAAAAATTCTTTTCATATACTGAATAGTAGCTTATTAATAAATTTATGTTTTGTAAAAAAAAACCTTAAAATTGTAATACTTAAGAGCCTGTATTACTATAAATATTTGTAATATCTTTGTTTAAAAAATGAAAAATCAAATTAAATAAACAAACTTGGCAAGAATATATAAAAATTAATAAACTTCCTATTTTAAAAACGATTTTATTTTATTAACACCAGTTTTTTTACATCATTAAAATTAGTGTTTTTATCTGTAGATGTAGCAGATAATGAATAGTAATAAACACCGGATGCTAATCCGTTTGCATTAAAGGTAACTAAATAATTCCCGGCATTTTGTTTATCATTCACTAATTCTCCAACCATTTGACCAAGTGAATTATAAACAATCAATCTTACACTACTCTCTACAGGAACTGAATAACTTATTGTAGTAGTAGGATTAAATGGATTGGGGTAATTTTGAGATAGAGTAAATTTCTTAGGAATTATGTTTTTTGCCTTTGGACTGGAAACGACATTTACAGTTGAAGTGTCACTCGGTTGTGATTGTAAATAGTCGGTAAAAGCAACAACTCGATACTGATAAGGTGTAAAATGTTTTGGCTTTATATCCGTATAATTTGTTGAATTTGCTGTGACTGTATCAATTACAGAAAAAACAGAATCCTGAATTAAAGGGCGTCCTTCAATAATATAACCACTTTCCGTATCAGAATTATCCAGCCATGTTAGTTCAACAAAATTCGAACTATTTACCGTACCATTTAAGTTAGTTGGACCATTTATTTTTGTTACGCCATCTTTGCCAATCATATAATTATGCTCAATTTCCGTCTTAGATAATGCTCTATTGAATATTGATGCATAAAATATAATTCCTTCCCAAGGTCTTGAATCAATAAACTCATTACCAATTCCTAATGAATAAGAACTATCCCAATTTGAGAAATCTCCGCCTATATTTGTACTATTTTCTTCAACTCCATTCACATATATCTTTGTTGTTCCGTCTTTCCTATGCACATAAACTAAATGCATTGGATTTAATTGTGTAATTGGATTACTATTATTTAATGCCGGAATACCATTAATTGTAGTAGAAGTTGTTCTCAAACGTGCCTGAAAATAAGTATTATCTTGAGCAAGAGTAAAGTTTCTTGCATTTCTGTTTTTAGAATAAGTAATTATTCGAGCTGGGCCGGACTGATTTAGTGAAGAAGGTAATATCCACGTTTCAATGGTTATTTCATTTGAACTTGTACATGAATCAAATATTTTAGAAGCGGTTGAAATAGATGAAATTGATGAACCGGATTGTATTTTTAATCCGAATGGAACCCATTCAGCTTTATCCGTAAGATTAATTTTTAAGTTTAGCGGAGCTCCAATTTTTGAGCTGTCATTTATCACCGTACCAGTACCGTCTTCAAAATAATACAATGCCTGGCTTCCATGGGTAACTCTTTTATCCGAACCCGTTACGGTTAAGATTGCTTCGTCGGAAAAAACAGATGCTCCTAAATTATAAACTTCACATTTATAAATTGAACCATTATCATTTATAGAAACACTTGGT
>CBEVZC010000213.1:0-4209 GCA_965554225.1 uncultured bacterium
TCTGTCCAATTTAATTTGTATTCCAATATTACTTATTTATTTTGGACAGCAGTGAGAAATATAATAAATTCCAAATGAATACTTAAAAGGCTTACTTTCTGTATAAGTTAGGAATTTATGTTAATTTAAGAGTCTCTTAAAGTTTTAACTGTCTGAAGCAATCAAAAGTTTTGAAAATTTAACCCATCTATAAAAAAATAATCATTCATAGCTCTTATTGTGTCATTTGAATAAATAAATGTTTGTCGAATATCATACGGCAGACAACCCCTTAATTTATACGCCCAAATTTTTATTAAAAAATAATTTTGCCAACTAAATTAACTTTTGCAAAACTACAACTTTACACACAAAAAAAACCAAAACGCCTCCAAATAACGGCGGTTGCTCTTGAGCCAATGGTTATGTTACGTTAATCTATGAGCCTTTGTATTATTGCAATTTTTTCTTCACTAAATCCTAAAAGGTCACTTTCGGAGATATAATTGTGACTAATCAAAGTTGAAAAAATAAAAAGCAATTGAGAATAACGATAATCATATTTTCGATCAATCTCTTTTCTTCGTTTTGACAAATAATTGTGTAAACTCCAAAGATCAGAAGCGTTCTCTATATTTTTTGTCTTTTCTTTTATTGTGTTTTTTATCTCTTCAATTTCATTCTTATATGCTTTATCGAAGGCAGTCCGAGCAATTTTTTTCTCCGAAGAACTCCACTTAATTTCATCGATGCTCATTTCTTTTCTCTGTTTGTTTTGAAATAAAAAATAATTTTACTTGTTAACTATTTCGTTATATACAACTCTGTTATCATAATTGCAATTGAAAAAATATTGATTGTTTGATAAACCAACTAAATCCAGATGGACTGTATAATTACAGATACAACGACAAAGTCTTGCAGCTGTATCTACAACTTCAACAAAAATAGTATCGGATTTTATATTATAATCAGTAACAAATCTTTGTGAGTCTGGGCAACAATTCGCAGTAACACAGAAATCAACCTTTAACGTATCATTGAAACTATAAGAAAAACAAGAATCATTCTCGGCAATTTTTGCAAGGGGAGTGCTATTACATCCCCCAACTTGATAGGCACTAAAAGTAATAGTTTCATCTTCTGGATTTGTTGAATTATCCGTTGAGCAAGAAAAGAGATAAAACAATATAAATAAGGTGAACATAAATGAGCTAATTTTTAGAAAGTTTTTCATTTTGACCTCTTATAATTTAATTGTTTGAAATTTCGCAGAGTAACATAACGGCGTTGCAAATAACTTGTCCGCCGCAAAGTGCAATGTTAAGTTAACAACGAATTTATTATTTATAATCCGTGCTTATCCGCCGTGGCGGATTCCTTTAGGCAAGCACGGCGACAAAATTTATATTGCACAGTTCACAATCTAAAAGTAAACCCAAATGAGCAAACCAAACATAAAACTACAGAAAAACCCATGCAAGTAAGGCGGTCAAGTTTATTTGCGGGTTATATGGCAATTACTTAATTCTCAATGTTTTTAAAAACTCTTCTGCTGTAGCAATAGGAATTTTACTTTTCTTGTAGTCAACCTTATTTCTAGTTAATAAAAGTTTAATACCATTATTTACTGCTGTGAAATATTGAATAGCATCTTCAAAATCATTAAACTCTGAATTTAGAGATTGTTCGATTACTCTTTCATCAATTGGTAATATATTTATAAAAGTTTTTAATTTTCTTAAGTTTTTTAAAGCAGAGGAATTTGAAGTAGATTTTTTTAGGAGATAATGCAGATTTGCAAATACAATAGGTGATGTATATGCAATAAATCTTTGTTGGTCAATTAAAGTGAATAATTTAGCAGAATAAATATAATGTGGTTCTCTTTTGGCGATCAAATCTAGTATTATATCTGAATCAATAAAAATCTTTTTCATCTTGAATATTTCTCCTCAAGATGCTTACCGTATAATTCTTTTATATTGATATCATTTGATAATTTAAAAACTCCAGCTAGTTCAAGAACATTCGGAGAAATTTCTACATCATTTGGTAGTTCATTATCTGAAATTATTTCAAAAAAATTTTCTACAATTCCGGAAAGACTTTGCTTATTTTTTTTAGCATATCTCTTTGCTCTTTCTATAGCTCTTTTATTGAGTTTTAGTGTTAATTTTGTATTCATAATGATCCTACCTCAATTGTTACGTATAATAATATACTTAAATATACGTATTTAAGATAAATAAATCAACATATTTTGCCATATATCAGCGTTGCAAATAACCCGCCGCCCCCAACAAGAGAGCCAATTTAAAAGACTACGCCATAGTTTATGCTACTGGTTTGTAAATTCAACCGTACAAGCCTGTTGCTACAATTTATTTGATTAGTACATTTCTAAAAATCAATGGCGGTTATTTCAATAAAATTCATAACAACACAAATACCGTTTACACTACTGCGTCCGATTGATTTGCTTGTATGTTTAAACAAACAATAAAAATAGACAAATTGATAATAATTTTTTACTGTTGGGAAGAGAAGGATGATTTGCTAGGTCACATTGAACCTGTTAACAAGTATCTTCCTTCCCATCGGGCTAAAGTCGAGGAATAACCTGGTCCAAAAGAGACCGCATATTCACAAGGATGATGATACCCGAAATACTGTTTCAATCATTTTAAGTAAAGGTGCTAAGATGAAAAAGTTCTATTTAGGCTGTGATGTTTCAAAAGGTTATGCCGATTTTGTTATTCTTAATTCAGAAAAGAAGATTGTCGAGAAAAACTTCCAGCTCGATGATACTTTTCAAGGACACAACAAACTCTACGAAATACTCACGGATTTCTACAAGCTAAACCCAAATTCTACAATCCTTTCAGCCGTTGAGTCAACTGGAGGTTACGAGAACAATTGGTTCAACACATTTTCAAAACTAGGCGAAATACTAAACCTTAGTGTTGTAAGACTCAATCCACTCGGCGTTAATTATAGTCAAAAAGCCAATATGAACAGAGCAATAACCGATGAGATAAGCGCTTATAATATTGCTGAGTATTTAATTAACCACCAAAGTAAAATTGAGACCAATACCTCGAGCTATTATTCCTCTTTACGTAAACAATGGATTTTTGTTAAACTACTAGTAAAACAAAGAGTACAACTTCTAAATCAACTTGAATCAATCGTCTATACTGCGAACACGGAAGTTCTCATCTATTGTAAACATTCTACTCCAAATTGGTTGTTGTTGGTCTTAAAGCAATATCCTACCGCAAAACGTCTTGCAAGAGCCAAAGTATCTTCTCTTATTAAAATACCATTTGTAAGCAGAGAAAAAGCTGAGATACTAATTGCCAAGGCAAAACTATCGATCTCATCAAGCAATGATAAAACCACTGAGACCATTATTAAAGCAACAGTAGGACAAATATTACAGCTTGCTAAAGTAATAGCATATCACGAAAAACTGATGTCTGAGAGCTGTAGTATTCCAGAAGTCAAACTACTTGAAAGTTTTACCGGTATAGGAACTTACTCAGCAGTTGGGTTGCTTTTAGAAATAGGTGCTGTTGAAAGATTTGCTTCATCTAAAAAACTCGCTTCATTCTTTGGTCTCCATCCAACACTAAAGAGTAGTGGCGATGGACGAGCTGCTTCACGAATGAGCAAGAAAGGAAGACGTGAACCAAGAGTTATTCTATTTAATATTGCCAGAACCTCCATAACATATAATCCTTTAATAAAAGAGATTTATGAAAAACATGTTAAACGAGGGATGCCGAAAATGGCAGCTTTAGGAGTCGTAATGCACAAAATAATTAGAATAGTTTTTGGTATGCTGAAGAACAAACAATCTTTTGATCCAACATTAGACAGAAAGAATCAAGAAAAGTGTGAACCCAAAAAGAACGTTATAAAAGTTAGTAAGGCAAGACGTTTTCAATCTTACGACCTTCAAGCTCCAGTTTCTAGGAGACAAGGAAGTAAACGAAAAGAGGAAAAGAAGTCCCAAGTTTTGTAAACTGCATTAAGCAGAACATATAATGTTTTTACGGGATCATTCTTAACCCCTTTTCAAATTTGTTCGTCTTAGACGCACCTAAATAAACAAAATTATTATCAATATGTCAAAGAACATTTTTGATACTACGGGCATCACTATGCCCATTTTATATTTATTTTATCATCAACTTTTTGTTGACTTTAACCGGAATAACTTGT
>CBEVZC010000214.1:0-4198 GCA_965554225.1 uncultured bacterium
ATTTCTGCATACTTCAAGTTTTCTCTGTAGTTTTCAAATAGAGATTTTTTAATAATCCGGTTTTCTTGTTTTGTCAAATCCGGATCTTCACTTATTAGGTTAAATGCTTCTTGTTTTGCTTTGAATAAAATGTCGGCATCTCTTATTATGTCGGCATGTTTTAGTTCTGGAAAGCCGCTTTGTTTAAGTCCGAAAATATCTCCCGGACCTCTAACTTTCATATCAATTTCGGCAATTTCAAACCCGCTGTTGTATTTTGTCATCGCATTCAATCTTATCATGGACTTATACTTTTCTATTTCCGTTCTTGATAAATAATCAAAATTAAAGTTAAAGTTATTAATTTTCTTAGCTAAATGATCTTTCGTTATTAGTATGCAATAAGCTTGTTTATCACTTCTACCAACCCTACCGCGTAATTGATGAAGTTGTGCTAGCCCGAATTGAAAGGCATCGTTAATAACTAGTATATTTGCGTCGGGAATATCAATGCCGACCTCAATAACAGTAGTAGAAATCAGAACATCATATTCTTTGTCAGCAAATTTCTTCATTATTTCATCTTTTTCCTGCCATTTCATTCGTCCGTGAATAAGTGCGACTCTTAGGTTTTTTAGGTAAGACGATTTTAGTTCATTGTAGTGAGTTTCGGCTGCTTTTAATTCAACTTTTTCAGATTCTTCAACTAGAGGATAAACTATAAAAGTTTGATATCCTTCTTTAGCTTTTTCATTTATAAATTTATAAATCTCGGGCAGTTTTCTTTCTCCTCGAAGCAATGTTTTTACAGGTAATCTCTCTCCTGGCAGTTCATCAATTACTGATACATCCAAGTCGCCGTAAACAGACATTGTTAAAGTTCGCGGTATCGGCGTGGCGCTCATAACTAAAACATCGGGAGCGACGCTTTTTTCAATAAATCTGGATCTTTGAATAACGCCAAAGCGATGCTGCTCATCAATTATTATAAGTTTTAAATCTTTAAATGTTATATCTTTTTCAAATAATGCGTGTGTTCCGATAACAATATCAACTTCACCGTTCTTGATTTTTTCCAGTACAATATTTCTTTCAGATTTTTTTTGCCCGCCGATTATAAGTCCTATTCTAATGTTCAAGTCTTTCAAAAGGCGAGTAATATTTTTATAATGCTGATTGGCTAAAATTTCGGTCGGAGCCATAAGTGCCGCCTGGCAGCCGTTGCTAACAGCCATCAGCATGGCAATAACTGCCACAACTGTTTTCCCGCTTCCCACATCGCCTTGTAGTAGTCTGTTCATTGGGCGGGCGCTTTTCATATCGGTTTTAATTTCGCTTAATACTTTTAACTGTGCGGAGGTTAAATCAAAAGGCAGCGCATAAAGAAATTTTTTAATTATATCTGAATGAATATGAAATGAATAACCTTTTAATTTATTTTGATATGACTGCTTTCTTAACGCCACCAAAATTTCGAGGTAAAATAATTCTTCAAACTTAAAACGGGAAAGTGCGGTTTTTAATTCCTCTGGATTTTCCGGAAAGTGAACACTTTTTAATGCTTTAACGAGAGGGAGTAGTTTATGCTTTTTGATAATTTGTTCCGGTAGCGTCTCTTTTGTCTCTTCTACAAAAGAGTTTACGGCATCGTTAATTATTTTCCTTAAACTTAAATCGCCAATGTGTTTTGCTTTAAGTTGTTTTGGTAATCTGTAAAAAGGAATTATTTTCCCGGTATGAATAAAACCTTTTGATTCTTTATCGGCGAGCTTATCAAAATCAGGATGCGCAAATTGCAAGTGACCGTATCTAGTTATTACGGGTCTTGCTGAAATTGCATAAACTTCACCGGTATTAAAAAGGTTTTTAAAATATTTAATTCCTTGAAACCAAACGCATTCAAAAAAGCCTGCGGAATCTCTCATTTGAACCTTTAATATTTGCTTTTTCCCGTATCTTATTATTTCCTTGTCCAGAACTTCACTAATTACGGTTACCTCGCCTTCGTAACCGTTTATTACAAATTGCATTACCTTCGCAGAATTAATTAAATTTGTTCTATCCAAGTAACGGGTAGGAAAATAATAGATCAGATCTTTTATTTTACTAATTCCTATCTTTTCAAAAGCTTCGGCACGTTTTGGTCCAATAGATTTTAAGTATTGTATGGAATCTGTGATTGAAGTCATTTAAATGTAAAGCAATTTGTTTGAAAGAAATATAAGAAATTCTGGTTTAAAGTTGATTGTTGGTTAATATAGATACTGTTGTGAAAAGGTTGGAGGAGGTAATAAAAAAAACTAGATTTCTAATTGTAATAAAATAAATGAATTCGTTTTTATTTTATTTAAGCGGTAGATACTTACTAATTTTCCGGTTTCATTTCCCTGGACATTAATTCGTAGGTAACTTTAGTTGGATCTTTATCTAAATAAAGTGCACTGTAAACCGCATCTATAATCGGAGTTTCTACATCATGTTTTCGCGCAAGTTCGTAGGAAGATTTTGCCGTTGCAACACCTTCGGCAACCATTGACATGGATTTAAGAATTGACTTAAGCTTTTTCCCTTTACCTATTTGTTCACCAACGAATCGGTTTCTACTGTGCCTGCTCATGCAGGTAACAATCAAATCACCTATTCCGGAAAGTCCGGAAAATGTTTTAGGTTGTGCACCCATTGCAATACCGAGGCGTGATATCTCGGCAATTCCGCGTGTCATAATAGCTGCTTTAGTATTATCTCCGAAATTAGCGCCGTCAATTACACCTGCACCGATAGCAATAACATTTTTTAATGCACCGCCTAATTCCACACCTATTAAGTCAGTTGAAGAATATACTCTAAAATAGGAAGTCATAAATGCAGCTTGAATTTCCTTAGCAGTCTGTTCTTCCAAAGATGCCGCAACAACTGCAGTAGGAATTTTTCTTGCAACTTCTTCCGCATGACTCGGGCCGGACAATACACCAATATTATTATCCGGTATATCCGGTATTTCATCTTTAATTATTTGGGAAACAGTGAGATATGTATTGTTTTCAATTCCCTTAGCAACACTAACCAAAGTTGCATCGTTCAAATCGTATTTCTTTACTTTTTGAATTATTGATCTTAAAAATTGAGACGGGATTGCAAGAACAATCATGTGCTGATTTGTACTTGCTTCTTCAAGAGAATGAGTTATAATAATTTCTTTAGGAATTTTAATTTTGGGAAGGTATACTTTGTTTTCACGGCTTCTTCGCAATGTTCTTGCATAAGCTCTTTTATATTCCCACAGAGTTACCGTATGCCCGTTTAACGAAAGAATAATTGATAAGGCCGTACCCCAGCTTCCGGCACCAAGAACAGAAACATGCATTTTATTTATTTAGTTTTTTTAGAGAATGCGAACCTTTTTTCTTCACCATGAATTAAACGACTAATATTTTCTCTATGAGTATATACTATGAACAACGAAATCAGAATTGCAAAAGGCAAAATTGTATGGTAGTTAGGAATATTTACCCCGAATACGTTTTCACGAATTATCATTGTGATCGGTATTGAAAGCGCTGCCGTAACAGATCCTAAAGAAACATACTTTGATATGGCAACAACCACAACAAATATTCCAATAGCTACCAACATATCCAAAGTAATTAAAGTAATTAAAACACCTAAACCTGTGGCAATACCTTTCCCACCTTTGAATCCGGCGAAAGCTGTCCAGACATGACCTGCAACGGCGGCAAGGCCCGCAATAATTTGAACCAATGTAAAATCATCAAAGGGAGTTGCATTAGGGAAAGGGAAGTTTCCTAAATAAAGTCTGGCAATAACAACTACTGCAAATGCACCTTTTAGGGCATCCAGAAAAATGACCAAAAGTCCATAGCGTTTACCTAATACACGCGAAACATTTGTCCCGCCAGCGTTTCCACTTCCGTATTTTCTAATGTCAATTCCTTTAACCAATTTGGTAATAATAATGCTATTAGGAATTGATCCTACTAAGTATGCAAGTATTACTATAAATATTAAGTTTAACATATTCTCATCAATTATAATTTATTAAATTTATCGATTTTTATTAGAATATACAACAGAACTTACAAATTTGTTGCAAATTTTTAAAGTCCATTTTTTATATCCTTAGAATTACCTTGAATTATTATTATATAGTCGTTCCTTATGAACAAGTAAATCCGAGATAAAGATAGTCATTAATGATTTT
>CBEVZC010000215.1:0-4161 GCA_965554225.1 uncultured bacterium
TAATTTTATTATGTAAATAAATTTAAGAAATTCCGTTTCCATCTGAAGCTTTACAGTTTTTCATATATTGTTGTAAATTATAATCTCAAAATATAAGTAAATGAATATGAATAAACCATCCAATTAATTGTATTGTTAACAACATCGGCATCTAAATTATGATAAAAGAAATTAAAAATATGAGTCGTGAAGAATTGCTAAAGTTGGTTGAAGTATATGCAAAAAACTGGTTAGCACATGACGGCTGCTGGTTTTTAGCTGCGGAAGATAAATATGATTTGGAAAGAGCAATTGAACTTGATATACTTTCCTGGGAAAGATTAGCCTCTGCAGAAGCTAAAAGAATTATGCACGAATTTGATATTACTCCATATGGCGGACTAAAAGCGTTAGAGAAAGCTTTTAACTATCGACTTTATGCAGCAATCAATAAACAGCAAAGTGAATGGTTAGATGAGAGCACTTTAATATTCAGGATGATTGAATGTAGAGTACAGAAAGCTAGAGACAGGAAAGGACTTCCTCACTTCCCTTGTAAATCGGTTGGAATTGTTGAATTTTCTACTTTTGCAAAAACAATCGATTCAAGAATTAAAACCGAAGTTATTAGCTGCCCTCCCGATCCTGTTAATGATTTTTATTGCGGATGGAAATTTACGATTGAGAAATAGTTCCGTTTAGTATTGTATATACAACAGCTATACATGTAACATAATCTCTAGAATGACTTATTGAAATTTTAAGTGATTTATCATCAGCTAAAAACGTACGGAGTTTACCAAATAATTTCACTTTGGGCATGCCGTTTTTTTCATTGTAAATTTCTATATCTTTCCATCTGAATTCTTTATTCCAGCCGGTAGCAAGAGCCTTGGCAATTGCTTCTTTAGCAGCAAAACGGGCAGCTAAATGTTGGTATTTATTTTTTTTACTTAAGCAATATTTAAGTTCCACCTCGGTAAATATTTTATTCAAAAAATGGTCTTTAAATTTTTCAACACTACCTTGAATCCTTTCAATCTCAATTATGTCAACCCCTACTCCAAAAATCATTTTGTTTTCATTTAGTTTTAAAATATTGAAATATTTGCATCTACATTTACACCGTTGCCTTTTAGTTGCTCAACTAAAATTTTTGTCAATTGATTTATCTGTTCCATTGATTTGTTTAATTTAGCTATTAGGTCTTTGTCATAAAGCAATTTACCTAAATTATTTTTTTGCCCCTTTGTTTCTACTGTAAAACTGTTAATCCTTTTCACTAAAGTATCGGTACTTGCAACAACGCTTTGTGCATTTTTCAATGTTTGTTTTATTGCTTCTTGATTCTCTTTCAGCATTTCATTGGCGCTCTTACTTATTTTGTTTCCCTGTTCAATTAGACTTTTTAGATTGTTCCGGTTTTCCGTTAGAACTATATTCAACTTACCTGTTAGATCACTAAGGTTTTTTACGGAAGTTTGAACTTCTTTTGTGAACGAAGTATTCGCGAACAGCTTGTTCATATTTTTAAGAGAAACTTTTACTTCTTTGATAACGCTTACTAAGTCTTCCTGTACTGAACTTAATGCCGCCATTGCCGTAGAAATATCCCCGGAAAATTTGCCTTTCTGAATTTGCGCAAAATCAATTGGAGTATTAGAAATGCCCGGTTTTATTTCGATTTTTTTTCCACCCATCAAATCAAGCATCAAAATAGAAAATGTAGCATCTTGCATTATTTTAACATCTCTGTCCAAATTTACTTTTACAATAACTTTATTTCCCTGCACTTCAATATCATCAACAAATCCCTTTCTAACGCCATTTATTGTTGCAGCATCCCCTTTTTCAAGACCGGCAACGGAATTAAATTCGATAGTCAATTTTTTTCTGTTAGAGTCAATGTTGAAATTTTTTGCCCAACCGAAAATCCATAGGAAAATAAGGATTCCAACAACTACAGTTATACCGACTTTAATTTCTGTCTTCTTTTGGTTTTTCATTGATTTTCATAAACTTTTTTATAAAGTCAAATTCATTTTTGTTGATTTTTTTATCTTTTAATATAACTTTTAAATTACTACTTAGTGCATCTAATTTATTCATAGCATCTTTGGTTTTATAATTTTCAAGGCTGCCAATATAATTAGTAACAAGACTTTTAAGAGAGTCTTTGAATTCTGAAATTTCAACAGAATCAATTTCCTCCTCAACTTTTTCTCTTGCTAAAGAAATAATTTTATCTTTTCCCAAATTTACTAAATCATCACTATGAAATTTAATAAAATAAACCGCTCCGGCAATGATAATGATAATTAGAATAAATACGGTCAAAAAACATCCTTTTTTCATTACTCAACCTTGTTGTCACTGTTTAACTTTTCAATTAAGACCGAGTTAATTCGATTATTTCTAACTTCTTTAACAGTAAAACGGTAATTGTTGAAAGTAAGAGAATAGCCCTCTTCCGGTACTTTTCCCGTTTGATTAAAAATAAAACCTCCCAACGAATCATAATCATCATTCTCAGAAGAAAGATCGACGTTTAGTAATTCGTTCACTTGATCAATAGACACTTTACCTAAAGCCAAATATGAATTATTAGTAATCTTCGTAATTCCGTTTTCTTCTTTGTCGTACTCATCTTGTATTTCGCCAACTATTTCTTCTAATATATCTTCAAGTGAAATCAATCCAGAAGTACCTCCATATTCATCGATTACAATTCCAATGTGAGTATTTTTTTCTTGGAATTCATGCATTAGTTCATGGATAAGTTTAGATTCAGGAACAAACAAACATTCTCTTGCCATTTTCTTCAAATTCAGCTCATTTGATTTCGTGGTATTGCTAATGAAGGGGAGAAAATCTTTTGCATATAAAATACCAAGAATATGATCCAAATTATTTTCGTATAAAGGAATTCTGCTATGACCGGATTCGTTGATAAGATTAAATATATCTTCGAGACTAGTATTTAATGAAATAGCTGTAATATCAACCCTTGGTGTCATTACTTCTCGGGCAGTAACACCTCTAAAAGAAACTAAGCCTTGTATTAGTTCATGTTCCTCTTCCTCAATTGTTCCTTTCTCAACGCTTATATCAGCTAATTCTGATAAGTCATCTGATGACAAAGCTGTTTTCCTTTTATCGTAAGTAATTGATGAAGTAAATACTTTTAGAAAATCACTGAGTATTTTAGAGACTGGGAAAAGCAGAATGAACGTCCAATAAACAGGTAGAGAGACAAGTTTTGCAAATTTAATTGGATGTTTAGAAGCCCAAAGCTTAGGTGTAATTTCCGCAAAAAGCAATACTAAAATAGTTAGGATAATAATTTGAGTTATTAGGACAAGATTAATGGGATATTGATTTTCGTGAGCTATTTTAACTGCAATGGAAACAGAGATTATTGAAGCAGCAACATTTAGTAAAGTATTGGCAATTAGTATAGTTACAAGAAGCTGTTTGGGTGATTGAAGCAAACTTAAAATATATTTTCTGCTTAACGCTCTCTTATTCTGTTTCTCTTTAAATTTATTTTTATCAATTGAAAAAAGCGCAACTTCCGAACCTGAAAAAAGTCCTGAAATAACAAGCAGTATAATTAAAAGAATTAACTGGTAAAACGAATCAACATCCAAAAATTATTTATTTCCCAATTGTTGCAAAAACACTATCTAAAAGGGTAAATCATCATCATCTGCTGCTGCCGGTGTATCTTTTATTGCCGGTGCTGAAGATGAAGAGCTAAACGAAGAACTGTTATCATCTCTTGAATCGAGCGGTATAATACCGTTTCTATCTGCAATTATCTCTGTAACGTAAACCTTTTGCCCATCTTTGTTTTCATAATTACGCTTGCTTATTCTACCCTCAATATAAACTTTTTTCCCTTTTTTCAAAGCATTTTTATAAAAATCAGAAAGACTAAAAGCTATAACGTTATGCCATGTGGTTTCATTCACCCATTCCCCATCTCTATTTTTATAACCATAAGTTGTTGCTACGGAAAAGGATGTAATTTCCGTATTGTTTGTTGTAAAGCGATGTTCGGCATCTTGACCTAAGTTGCCGATTAGCATAACCTTGTTAAGTGAAAAAGCCATAATAATATCTCCTTGTATTGGTTCAGCGTGAAACGGACTTTTCATTATTTAATTAGTTAAAAATTAA
>CBEVZC010000216.1:0-4146 GCA_965554225.1 uncultured bacterium
CCCTATTTTGATTAGTATCACAACAATGAATATTTTGTTACATTACATTCCAATATTATAAAATATTATATAATTTTATAAAGCGGATTATAAAATGAATGAAGAATTTCAAAAAAAAGAAGTCGATACATTGACTATGGAAGTTATTTCAAAAGGTATTTACAAAGAAACTGCGGAATTTGGTTTTTCAACTCAAGATTATATTAAATTAGTAAATGCATTACTGGAACTAACAATTCATCATAAAACTAACGGGAAAAATAATAAAGACGAAACTGCCGAACCGGAATTAAAAGAATTAAAACTCCCTCTGATTGGAGAACACCTGGAGGTTAGACTTTTTGATAAGAAAAAAGATCTTACAATATTAGAAAAATGGTTAAGTGATGAAAAGGGAAGAATGTTTTTGTTATCCCGTTTAACTTCTAAGCAGACAGACCTTGCGCAACTGATAGAAGATGAATCAAATAAATTAGGTATAATTACTTCTCATGATTCCACACCCATCGGCATGCTTGCATTTCTAAACTACGAAAAAACGCATAACAAAGCCGAATTGAGAAAACTAATTGGTGAAGAAGGTTTTAGAGGCAGGGGTTATGCAAAAGAAGCAACAAAATTATGGATTCAATATGGAATTAATAATTTAAAACTTCGTAAAATTTATCTCCATACAATCGATACTAACATTGCAAATATCAGATTAAATAAAGATTTAGGTTTTAAGATCGAAGGTATACTGAGGAAGGAATGTTTAATTGACGGATTTTATCATGATGTTCTTAGGATGGCTTATTTAGCCTTTTAAGTAAACATAAAATAAAAGTATAGAGAAATTGGATTTTTAGTAATAAATTGTGACATTTACTATACAGATAAATTGAATTTGGTTATGTATTTCGAAAAGAAAATGATAAAACTATTCATAAAAAAAATTAACCTCCTACTCTTCAGGCACTGTCCCGATCACTAACATTTTTACAATTCTAAAAGTTTAAAATAATATCTAAAGGAGAAATATATGTGCGGTATAGTTGGTTATATCGGTGACAAAAATTCTGTTCCGATAATCATAGAAGGATTAAAAAGATTAGAGTATCGCGGTTACGATTCCGCAGGAATAGCTTTGCTTGAAAAAGTCCATTGTAATGTTGTTAAAAGCGTTGGGAAAGTGAGTGAGCTTGAAAATCATTTAAATGGCGATACCGATTCATCTACTATTGGAATAGGACATACAAGATGGGCAACTCACGGTTCACCTAATGTAGCAAATGCACACCCGCATTTTAATTCGGATAAAACTTTGTGTTTAATTCATAATGGAATAATTGAAAACTATGCTGTTCTTAAAAAAGACCTTCAACGACAAGGATATGTGTTTAACTCTGAGACTGATACCGAAGTTATTGTTCATCTCATTGATAGATTTATGAAAAAGGGAAACACCTTAACTAAAAGCGTCCGTAAAGCTTTAAATGAAGTTGAAGGAGCATATGGAATTGCAGTTATATCCACAAAAGAACCGGATAAAATTATTGCCGCACGAAAAGGTTCGCCGTTAGTTTTGGGAATTGGACATAACGAAAACTTTTTAGCTTCCGATGTTTCAGCTTTGATAACTCATACAAGTCAAATTGTTTACTTGGACGATGGTGATATTATTGAAGTCTACAAAGATAAATTTATTGCTAAATCAATTGAAGATGAAGAAATAAAAAAAGAAATACACGAAGTAACTATTGCTTTAGACGAAATTAGTAAAGGCGGTTATTCTCATTTCATGCTGAAAGAAATTATGGAGCAGCCTGAATCCATTACCAATTCAATGAGAGGTCGTTTACTTTACGATCAAGGAATATCCCGCTTGGGCGGTCTTCGCGGTTTTGAAGATAGGATTGCTAACTCCAAAAGAATTCTTATCAGCGCTTGCGGAACTTCATGGCATGCAGGGTTAGTTGGAGAATACATGATTGAGCAGTTCGCCGGAATTCCCGTGGAAGTTGAATATGCGTCGGAATTTAGATACCGTAACCCGATTATTAATAAAGACGATACACTAATTTTTATCTCGCAAAGCGGTGAAACTGCAGACACGCTTGCAGCAATGAAAGAAGCTAAACGGAAAGGAGCCTTAATCCTCGGCGTTTGTAATGTAGTTGGTAGTTCCATTGCGCGGGAAAGTGACGCGGGAGTATACATTCATGCCGGACCTGAAATAGGAGTTGCATCGACAAAAGCTTTTACATCCCAGTTAGTTGTTTTAGCATTAATTACGTTACTAATCGCACGAAAAAAACAAATGAGCTTAGTTGACGGGAAAGAAATTATTAAGGAAATTCAATCGATACCTGGAAAAGTTGAAAAGATTTTACAGCTTAACGACCAAATTGAAAAAATAGCAGAAGAATTTGTTGATTCTAAAAACTTCCTATACTTAGGAAGAGGTTATAACTTTCCCGTAGCTCTTGAAGGAGCTCTAAAATTAAAAGAAATTTCTTACATTCATGCCGAAGGATATCCGGCAGCGGAAATGAAACACGGTCCTATTGCATTAATTGATGAAAATATGCCGACCGTATTTCTCGCACCGAACGATTCGGTTTATGATAAAATAGTAAGTAATATAGAGGAAGTAAAAGCAAGGAAAGGGAAAGTTATTGCTATTGCCAATGAAAATGACGACACAATAGATTCGCTCGTTGACTATTCTATTAAAATACCAAGCACAACAAGGATGTTAATGCCGATATTAAATGTTATTCCTTTGCAGCTCCTCTCTTATCATATCGCTGTTAAAAAAGGATTAAATGTTGATCAGCCGAGAAATTTGGCAAAAAGCGTAACCGTAGAATAAGTAAAATTTAGAATTTAGAACAATGTAGTACTCAAAGTATTTAAATAATAATTATTGAATAATTTAAGGAGAATTAAGATGAGTAAAAAAAATGTTTTAATTATGGGTGCAGCTGGAAGAGATTTCCACAATTTTAATGTTTATTTCAGAGGAAACGAAAATTATAATGTTGTAGCTTTTACCGCAACTCAAATACCGAACATAGACGGCAGAATGTATCCCGCGGAGTTAGCAGGTAAGTTATATCCCGAAGGAATAAAAATTTATGATGAAAAAGATTTAGTTGAATTAATTAAAAAATTTGATGTCCATGAAGTGGTTTTTGCATATTCCGATGTACCGTTTAATTATGTAATGACAAAAGCATCAATAGTTAATTCAGCAGGAGCTTCATTTAGATTAATGGGCGCCGAAGAAACTATGGTAAAAAGCACTAAACCTGTCATCTCCGTTTTAGCTGTTAGAACAGGCTGCGGCAAATCTCAAACTTCGCGTAAATTGGTTAAGATTTTAAGAGATGCCGGCAAAAAAGTTGTAGCCATACGCCATCCAATGCCTTACGGTGATTTGGTTAAACAAAAAGTTCAAAGATTTGCAACGCTCGACGATCTAAAAAAACATGAATGTACTATTGAAGAAATTGAAGAATACGAACCTCATATTGCTATGGGCGGAGTTATTTATGCCGGCGTTGATTATGAAGCAATTCTAAGGGAAGCCGAAAAAGAAGCCGATATAATTTTATGGGACGGTGGAAATAACGATACCTCTTTTTATAAATCGGATTTAACTTTTACCGTTGTCGATCCGCATAGAGCCGGACACGAACTGATTTATTATCCGGGGAATGCATCTTTAAGAATGGCGGATGTTGCCGTAATTAACAAAATTGATTCTGCCGACGAGGCGAATATTTTAACGGTGATTAATAATATAAGAAGTGTAAATCCAAATGCAGAAATTATCGAAGGCGCTTCTCCATTAATTGTTGATAAACCGGAAATTATTAAAGGGAAACGAGTGTTGGTTGTTGAAGACGGTCCGACACTTACACATGGAGGAATGAAATACGGTGCCGGCACAGTTGCAGCTCAAAAATTGGGAGCAGCTGAAATTGTAGATCCACGACCATTTACAGTAAAATCTATTACGGCAACGTATGAGAAGTACCCGAACATAGGCATTCTTCTTCCTGCAATGGGCTATGGCGAGCAGCAGATGAAAGACCTTGAAGAAACAATAAATAAAGTCGATTGCGACGCAGTTGTAATTGGAACTCCTATTGATTTAGG
>CBEVZC010000217.1:0-4113 GCA_965554225.1 uncultured bacterium
TGATGCTGAATAATCCAGAAACCGGCTACAATTAGAGTTAGTATAATTAGCCTTGGAGTCTTAAAAATTTTTACAAGAGCATTAGTTACATCACTTAATTTTTTTTCCTGAATATCTGTATCGAGCGGTTTAAAAATGAAAATGGCAAACAATAAAGCAATAAAAGCCATACCTGAAGAGAAGAAATTAACGTACTCAAGACCAATACCTTGTCGTATTGAAGGAACAACTGTTTTTCCCCCGAAAGCTCCAATATTTACAATCCAATAGAAAAGTGAAAATCCTCTTGCTTTATTAACTTCGGAAGTAGTTTTTGCTACTGTTCCGGTGATTAATGGTTTTATAAATGAACCTCCAATCAAAACTATAAACAAGAATAGAATCACAAGAGTTTTTGTATGAAAAATACCAAGGAAGAAATATCCTATAGTTAAAAGTGCGAAAGCAATAATAAGACCGTTCTTAAACCCGATTTTATCCGATATTGCTCCGACAAAAGGAGGAAAGAAATAGAGCAGTGCAAAAAACACACCGGCAACAACACCGGTTGCTTTGTCATTAAAACCCACAATGTCTGTAAGGTATAAAGTAAGTACGATAAAAAAGCCATAATACGCTGCACGCTCGCATAATTCCATAAAATTTGCAAGCCAAAAGTCTTTTGGAAAATTCCAAGACTCTTGAGAAGATTGAGAATTCATATAATTCCTTTTATAGAAAGCAAATGTTTGAAATTATGGAAAAAAGATGTAAAACGAAATGAAAATTTTATTTAAAGGTGAGAGGAACCCGATTTTTTTGATCGAGTTCCTGGTGATGTGCTGAGAAAATGTACTATGCAATTCTCCAATGTCCCGGGACCCAAGTCCAACCTCTTCTTACTTTTTTCCAATGACCGCTAACCCAAACAGAACCATGACGTTTTTTGACCCAATATCCCTTTGTCCATACATATTTCCCGAATCTGTTTGCTTTCCACTGTCCGGCAATCCAAATATGATTGACTCTTGCTTTCTTATGTACAACTACAACCTTTGGCGCTCTAGGCTTAATCTTAACAATTACTTGCGCATTTGTCGATAAAGAAAAACCGGATAGTATTAGAACAATTAACGATGAGAACATTATCTTTTTCATTCCGAACTCCTTTTTGTTTGATGATTGTTTGCGCTTCGTAATGCATCAAATGTGCCAAAGATTTATGCGGAGGTAATTTGTTATAAAATAAAGAGTTAGCAAAAAGTTGGAATTTTATTACTTGCCTGTGTAACAAATAAATTTGCCTGAACTGGTTTGTTCAGGTTAAAGAATCTTAAAATTCACCAAATACAAATTAGTATCAATTATTTTCGGAATGTTTGTTTAGGGGAATTTAAATTGTTCATCTATTGATTTTTTTGAAGACAATTATTTTTCATCGCTTAAATTAAACGAACAATCTCAAATTTGGATTTTAAAATTTATTTTTCCAATCTGTTTTGTAACTTATTTATTATTTTTTATTTAATCTAAAACAACGGCAAATTTTATGGCTCTTAGATCTGTAGAAATAACTATTCCCTCTGAAAAATTCGATCTTGTACGAAAGCTGATCACCGAAAAGGAACCGATAAGCACCTGGGAATCGGATGCAGATGGAGGTAAGAAGATAATAAAGATTTTAATGAGGTCCGAAAAAACCGAATCAATCTTAGACGATCTTGAGAAGCGCCTTTCGGTAATTGATGATTATCGCATTGTTCTCTCTACTGTGGAGGCTACTCTCCCGAGAGTTCCGGTTGATGACGATGAAAAAGAACCGGAGGAGCAAGATGAAAAAACTCCGCTGCGAGTAAATAGAGAAGAACTCTATAACCAAGCTCAAGACGGTACAAAACTAAATATGATATTTGTAACTATGGTTGTTCTTTCTGCAATTGTTGCTTCTATTGGTCTGATGGATAATAATGTTGCCGTTATCATTGCCGCAATGGTAATTGCTCCTTTGCTTGGACCAAATGTTGCGCTTGCTCTATCAACAACTTTAGCAGATTTTGAACTTGGTAAACTTGCACTGAAAACGAATTTATTAGGAGTTTTAATTGCGTTGTTGTTTTCTATATCTATCGGGTTGATTTTCTCAATCGATCCGAATTCTCCGGAAATTTTTAGCCGTACTTCTGTTGGAATGATGGATGTTGTACTTGCTCTTGCGTCCGGAGCGGCGGCGGCATTAGCTTATGCTGCCGGAACTTCGGCATCGTTAATAGGTGTAATGGTTGCCGTAGCACTTCTTCCTCCGTTGGTTACTTTAGGTATGCTGTTGGGAAGCGGATACTTTGCTCAGGCATTTGGAGCATTCCTTTTATTGATTACGAATTTGATCTCGGTAAATTTAGCAGGTGTAATCACGTTTATTGCTCAAGGTATACGTCCGAGTAATTGGTGGGAAGCTGAAGAAGCGAAAAAAACAACCCGCTGGTCAATTATAATCTGGACCATACTACTAGTATTACTTATAATTACAATTGTAGTTTCGCAAGGCAATTATTGATGTATTTATCCGAAATCCAATTCACAATTAGTATACTATTCACAGTTTCATTTCTGATTAATTTTAGATAAGAGTGAAAATCCGGATAAATCGAATGTCTATCAATAGTATTTGCAGGTATTTTGCTTCAGCGAATCAGGAAATTTGCTTTACAAAAATTTGAATATCATCTTTTCACGTCCCGCGTTTAACGTTTGATATTTCGTGTTTGATCTGATATGAGAGTAAAATTACAATTATGAAGAATTCTTGAACTATGATCCGGATTATAAATCATAAAATTAAAGGTGTGGGCTGCTGAATAATGATTAATAAATTAAACAGCAGCAGCAGGTGAGATAGATTGTAAATATTCTTGCATGCTTTCTACTTTTTTCTCGGCCTTTATCTTTTTATAATATCGTATTGCTTTTTTCAGGTGTTCCTTTGCTTCTTTTGGATTTTCAGCTTTTTCATATAGTTCTGCCAATTCTTCGGAAGCTTCGGCTTCGTTAATCTTATTTTGCTTATCTTTATTTAATCTTAGGCTGTTTTCAAAAAGTTCTTCGGAAAATTCCAAATCACCAATGTTTTTTTGTATAAGAGCTTTTACTCTATATGTATCTGCTATTGTTAATGTATCGTTCAATTTATAAGCGATTTCCATTGCTTTGTCCGTAAATACTTCTGCTAATTCCGACCTGTTGGTTTTTGCATAGATGTATGCTTTACCTATATACGAAATTGCACAGTTTGAAAGGTAATTATTTTGTAGTGAAACATTTATACAATCATTAAACTCTTTTAAAGCGCCTTCATAGTTCTCCATTTTAGTTTTTACCATTCCCATATTATGATGAACTCGCGCTATTAATCTTGTATTATTTAGTTTTTTATAACTTCTGAGACTATTTCTATAATTTCCTAGTGCTTTTGGGTATTGTTCCTGCATGTTATAAAGAACACCAAGATTAGTTTCAAACATTGCTTCCATTTCCAAATCGAAATGATTATACAAATATGCTTTCCCTCTTTCAAAATGATTTGTTGCTTTTTCTATTTCTCCTCTTTCACCATAAATTGTACCTAACATATTTTCGCATTTTGCACATCCGGTTGTATCTTCATGTCTTGTAAAGATATAATATGCTAAACGTGTATAACGAAAAGCGTCGTCCCAGATGCTCTGCTGCCAATTAATTTTTGCTAAAGCTAAATATGCTTTCGCACGCAAAATTTCACTATAAAAATCTTTTTCAGTCTTAGAAATAATGTCTTTATTTATTTCTTCTGCAACATCAGGTTCACCGTTTACTATCATTAAATCACCCAGACTTAATAATAGTTCTAAAAATTTATCTTTTTCTAATTTATCTTCTGCATAAGTTATTACAATATCTATTTGAGCTCTTTTATCCATTCCTATACTAATTTCAGCTTCTGTCTGTAAATAGTCTTCTTTGGGATCAAAAGAGGAATTTAGAGTTGAGTTGTTTATTTCTTTCCAAAAAGATTCGATTTCATTTTCGGGAAAGAAATTGCTTAGTATATTTTTAATTTTGCTGTAAATTACTGAGTTCATTTTTCTATCCATTTAATTT
>CBEVZC010000218.1:0-4051 GCA_965554225.1 uncultured bacterium
TTATTTTGCTGAGTTCGAGCCTTCTTTTTTTATTTTATCGTTTTGGACAGATGTGTTGGGGAAGGATAAATGATGCACATTACCACAAAGAAATTTGACTTTTATCAAAAAAAAAAGTAATTATAAATATTGCACATATATATCTTTTTAATTAATAATATTCAAATAGCGCCGCATGGATATTCTGATAAATTTATCCAAAGAAATTGCCGTCTTTTTGGTGATTGCCTATCTTTTCAGTAAAACTCCCGTATTTAAATTACTGCTTACAAAAGATTTTAGTTACCGCGATTATCTTATATTATTTATCTTCTTTTCGCTTATGTCAATTATTGGAACCTACTTTGGAATTCCGGTACGAGGAGCAATTGCAAATAATCGGGTAATTGGAGCAGCAATAGCAGGATTAATTGGCGGACCCATATTGGGTTTTGGGGTTGGATTGACTGCCGGAATTCACCGTTATTTCCTTGGTGGATTTACTGCACTTTCATGTGGTATTTCTACCACATTGGAAGGTATAATTGCAGGATTTGTCCATAGTTATTTTGTTACAAAGGGTAAATACGAGCGGGTATTTGATCCCGATGTTGCATTTTTTACAACATTAGCAGCAGAAGTTACACAAATGCTCATAATTTTACTTATTTCGAAACCAACCACAGAAGCTGTTGAATTAGTTAAATTAATAGCAATGCCGATGATAGCTTCTAATTCTATTGGTGCAGCATTAATTATGAGCTTGTTTAGAGATCAGCGCTCACATTTTGATAAAATCGGTTCGTCCTACTCACGACAAGCTTTAAGAATTGCAAAACGGTTAATCGGTGAATTAAATAAGGGATTAAGCTTTCAGTCTTCAAAAAAAATTGCAACAATTATTCTTGAAGAAACCGGAGTCTCAGCAGTAGGAATTACCGACCGTGAGAAAATACTTGCATTTGTCGGATTGGGCAGCGATCATCACAGAGCTGGTTATGAAATTGCTTCATCCGAAACAAAATCATCAATCAGTGAAAATAAAATTATCTTTATAGATGGTACACACGATCATTATATATGTCCAATTTCTGAGAAATGTAAGCTTACATCGGTCTTAATTGTTCCAATGAGAATAAAAGACGATGTAATTGGAACAATTAAGCTTTATGAGCAAAAAAATAAATTTTTCTTTAAAATTAATGAAGCTTTAGGTAAAGGTATAGCGGAATTGGTAGCCAATCAGCTTCTTTCGGTTAGATATGAATATCAGAAGAATTTGCTGACTAAAGCTGAACTAAATTTAATACAAGCACAAATAAATCCTCATTTTTTGTTTAATGCAATCAATACGATTATTGCGGTAAGCAGACGGGATGCAAATAAAGCAAGAGATTTGCTCATGCATCTGTCAAATTATTTTAGAAAGAACTTAAAGAGAAATCAAGATCTTTCAACAATAAGAGATGAACTTGATCATGTTAATTCTTATTTGGAAATAGAAAAAGTTCGTTTTCAGGACCACTTAAAAATTGAAACTGAAGTGGATAACTCTCTAATGAATATTAAAATTCCTACATTTACTCTTCAACCATTAGTAGAAAATGCAATAAAACATGGTATTTCCAAAATATTAGAAGACGGATTGGTTAAAATTAAGGTCTTTAGAAATAACGGAAACGTACAAATTGATATTGAAGATAACGCCGGAGCATATGTTGAGCCCGAAGAAAGCTCCGGATTAGGAATTCAAATAGTGGATAAACGAATTAAAAATTTGGTCGGTGAAGAATACGGCGTAAAAATTAATTGCAAGTCGGAATTAGAAACAATTGCAACGGTTTTATTACCAAGCAGAGGAATAATATGAAGCTTAATACGATTATAATAGAAGATGAGTATAATGCACGCGAAGAAATGGAAATACTTTTGGAAGAGACACGAGAAATCACAGTCCTTCAGAAATGTGCAAATGCTTTAGATGGAATCAAAGCAATTAACAAACATCATCCCGATGTAATTTTTCTGGATATTCAATTACCTGTAATAGGAGGATTTGAAATGTTGGCTATGATTGAAGCATCAATAATGCCAAGAGTTGTATTTGTAACGGCTTACGATGAATACGCACTTCAGGCCTTTGAAAATGATGCAATCGATTATTTGTTAAAACCTGTTGAAAAAGAACGATTAAATAAGACAATTGAGAAAATTAAAAAAGCTATCCAAACTAACGAAACACAAAAATTGGAAATCCCGCCATTAAAGAAAATTCCGAGCATTGCTCCTCATAAAATTAAATTGGTTGATGTGGATACATTAGAATTTGTGCATTCAAACGAAACCGGTGTATTTTTTTTGAGTGATGAGAAAAAATGTTTTACCGATCTAACTCTAAAAGTACTTGAAGAACGTACTAACTTATTTAGATGTCACAAACAATATTTAATAAATTTAGATAAAATAGACGAAATACTCTTCGAAGAAAATTCTGCCGGCAAAATACGAACAATCAGTAACCATTTAATACCTGTAAGTCGTCATTACATGAAAGACTTAAAAGGACATCTTGGCTTTTGATGCATCTTACTTAAATTATATTGCAACTTAACCCTTTTATTCTGCAACTTATCCAATTTACTATTGCTCAAAATTTTTAGAATTGCCAAATTAGAACTCTAATTGCAAAAATTAGACAAATTTCGCTAAAGCTCTATTTATTCATAAATAACTCTTTTATTAATTAGCGGAGGTTTCCAATGAAGAAATTATTAACTCTTTTATTCATCTTAGCTTTTTCCTCAATCAGTTTTTCTCAAGTAGTATGGAGCGGTGATGCCCGTGTTCGTCCAAGATTAGATATTAAGGATAACGGCGATTACGGCGGCAAAAAAACTGATTATTATTATATGCTAAGAGCCCGTTTAAATATGAAAGCTACTATAGGTGATGGGTGGTACTTTAAGACACAATTAGCTCATTACGGATATGGTCTCTATAGTTTTTCCAGCGGTCTTTCTACTGAACCACCATTAGGCGGAATGATTGAGGGTTCAAGAAGACCTTCATTATCTTTTATGCAACTTTATATTGCCGTAAACAAAAAATCTTGGGGAATTGAAGGTGGATTAATTCCAATAAACAGTGTGGCTAACCCGCTTTGGGATGTTCACTACTATCCAAATAAAATGATTGATGTACCATATTTTGTTTATAGTTTATTGGGTGGTATGGGATTCCATGCATTTTTTAAAGTTGGTGAAGGTACATTAGGTCTTTATGCAATGAACGATAAGAACGGTCATTCAGAAGATGATATTAATGGTAATTCCGTTTATGATGTTCAAGATGCGTACACATATATTGCAAATTATACATATAAAGCGAAATCGGGTTTAATGATTCAGCCCCAAGTATTCCTTTCAACAACAAGTGATTCTATGGAAGCTCCTGTAACTTTTGGTATTAACCTAGCTGCTCCTAAAGTAGGCGGATTTAATATTCATGGTTCTTTCGGTTATACAAACCAATCTAAAACCGGGACATTAGAATATAATGGTTATTTAGCTCGTTTAGGAATTACAGGTAAATTAGGTCCTGGCACATTAATTTTATGGTATGATTTAGCAAAAAGAACAGACAAATTTACTGCCGGCGACCTTGAAACAAACTTCGGATATCTTTGGCTAAAATATAAAATAAAAGTTTACAAGGGCAAACACGGTGAATTTTCAATTGCTCCTACTATAAGAAGACTTAGTGAAACAATAGATAATGCAAAAGATTTTTCACGTTACAAAATTGAAATTACCACAGAAGTAAAATTCAAATAATAACTAATTTTGAGGTAGGAGAAATACCTGCCTCATTTTTTCTAACAACTTAATATCAAATTTTTTTATAGAGGTTTATATGGGAGCATTACTGATTATGTTAGTAGCTTTTGTAGGTTACATAATAATGTATCGTCTCTATGGCAAATATATAGGTAATAAAATATTTGGCTTGAGTGATGCGAATAAAGTCCCCTCTGTTGAACTAGAAGACGGTGTTGACTTTGTACCTACAAAAA
>CBEVZC010000219.1:0-4041 GCA_965554225.1 uncultured bacterium
GTTCAAGTTTCTCAACAGAAGCAAGAAATTGTTTAAGTAAATTCTCCGAATCATCTTTCCATCTTTTCTTAATCGTTTTTTCATCATACTGAGTAGGTCTTTCAAAGAAATACCAGCTGTTTGTAATAACATCCTTTACAAATGTAATCCTTTCATGCATTGCGGTTAATACTAGTTTTAAGTATTCATCATCCAAAGATAATTCATTATACTTTGATGTTTTTAATAACTCTTTCAACTCCGGCAATAGTTCTTCAACAGTCTTTTTCCTAATATGTTCACCGTTTAGCCAATTAAGTTTTTCAATATTGAAAACAGCACCTGATTTATTTACCCGCTCAAGTGTAAATTTATCAATCAGTTCTTCCATTTTATAAAACTCCTGATCATCTCCGGCATTCCACCCTAAAAGGGCAACAAAGTTAACAAGAGCTTCTTTAAGATAACCTTTATCTCTATAATCTTCTACAGCAACATCACCTTGTCTCTTACTTAATTTGGATTTATCGGGATTCAATAAAAGAGGGAGGTGTGCAAATATCGGATGTTCCCATCCTAAGTAATCGTAAAGCAATATATGTTTCGGAGTTGAGGACAACCATTCTTCGCCTCTAATTACATGTGTGATTTTCATTAAATGATCATCAACTACGTTTGCCAAGTGGTAAGTCGGATAACCGTCGCTCTTAATTAAGATTTGGTCATCTATATTATCCGTATTAAATTCAACTCTGCCGCGCACAATATCATTAACATGAACAAGATTACCCGGATCTATATTCAATCTAATTACAAAATTCTCTTTATTGTTAAGTTTTTTTTGAATTTCTTCTCCACTTAAATGAAGACAATGTTTATCGTATTTGATATGAGGCAGCTTTTTCTTTTGCTGAGATTCCCGCAGTTCTTTCAGTCTTTCCGGAGAGCAAAAACATCTATAAGCTTTTTTATCGGCAAGTAATTTATCTGCATAATTATGATAAAGGTCTAATCGCTTTGATTGAAAATACGGGCCATAATTTCCACCTTGAGTCGGCCCTTCATCAAAATTTAATCCTGCCCATTCAAGAACTTCAATTAAATTTTCAACCGCTCCTTCAACAAATCTATTTCTGTCCGTATCTTCAATTCTAAGGATTATCTTTCCATTATTATGTTTAGCAAACAAAAAATTAAAGAGGGCAGTACGTAAGCCTCCAATGTGTAAATAACCAGTTGGACTTGGTGCAAAACGAACTCTCGGTTTTATTTCAACCATAAATTTTCCAAAAATATTTTAAATAAATGTAAATATAATTAAACTAACAGTTTGTTTGGTAAAAATGATAATTGTAGGAAAGATTTTTGGCGTTAACCAAAAATTTAATTAAATGTATTTGTATAGTATTTAACTTTTTCAATAAATTCTTTGCTATCAATTGGTTTGGGTAAATAATCGGTAGCTCCCGCTTCTAAACATTTTTCTCTATCTCCTTTCATAGCAAAAGCAGTTACAGAAATTATAGGTGTCTCTCTATACTCAGGTATTTCCCTAATTCTTTCAATAGCTTCAAAACCGTTCATTACCGGCATTTGCATATCCATTAGAATTAAATCAATTTTTTCCTTCAGAACATAATTTACGGCTTCTTCACCATTCTCAACAACAATCACATTTTTAAAATTACTCTTTTTTAGCAACCTTGTAACAATAATCTGTGAATGTTTGTAGTCTTCTGCTAAAAGTATTTTAATTCCTTCTTTATTCTCTTTTGATGCAGTTGCATCTGCAGGTGTTTCAAATCCTTCAATCATATTTTTAATAGTGGATTCAAGCTGATCTAGCTTTGTTGATTTCTTGTCGAGTAACTGAGTGAACATTCCGTCAATTTGTTTTAATTCTTCAGTGTAATCTTCTTTCCCGGTGTAAATAATAATAGGGAGGTGAGCAAATTTTTCTTCCGACTTGATAAGTTGAATCAATTCGTATCCGTTAGGATGCGGCATTTCCAGATCAATTATTGCAAGGTCTAAGTCTTTATCTTTTATTAACTTCATTACTTTATCCGACCTATGCTCAGTAATAGAGTTAAAACCGGCTGTTTCAATAGCTTGTTTTACGAGATTCAAAGTTGGTTTATCATCGTCAACACAAAGAATATTGGAGTTTTTTCTGAGTTGATAACTAGTGAGAATCTCAACAAGATTGTTATAATTAATTGGTTTAATAAAATATTCAACTGCCCCTAACATAAAAGCTTCTTCCGTCTCAGGTTCAACGGAACAAACAATCACCGGTGTATTTTTAGCTTCTTCCAAATGATTGATTTTCTGTAGTAATTTTAATCCGTTTTCATCTTCTAATTCAATATCAAGTATAACAGATAGATAACTTTTTGTTTTTAAATTATTAATTGCATCTTTTGAATTAGTTACCACTTCTGTTTGATAATTCCATCTTTTTAAATATTTTGTTAAGATAACAGCTGTTGCCGAATCGCTTTCAATGACTAATACTTTTTTTAAGCCTCTATCATTTTCAATAAGCGAAAGTGATCCGGAAATACTTTTCGTTGAAAAATCTTTTATAATTACTTCCAAACTTACATTTCTTTCCGAAGTTGATTCTTTAACCAGTCTTCCTTCCAAAAGTTGGAGATATTTATCAAATAATAAAATATCAAATATTAGTGGTTCCAAAACTGTTTCATCCAATGATATTAAGTAGGGATTTACTAAATAATTAAATTTACTATTATCCAAATCTGTTAAGAACGTGAATAGGAAGGAAATATTATTGTTTTCTTTAGGAGACACAGAAACTTTTATTTTTACATTATTGTCAATGGCTTTTGCAAAATCCAATAAAGTTAACAGAATAAATTTTAGCTTTGACTTATCAGTCTTTACTTGCTTTGGAATGTTATTGAAAAAGTTGTAAGTAAGTTGTGATGTTTCATTTTTAGTTCGAGAATTAAAGGCATTTTTGATAAAATATTGTAAATCGAAAACACTTAAATCAAGTTTAGCTTTTTCACCGGACTCAAGTGAAACAAAACTTTTAATATTACTTAAGTTCCGTAGTACGTCGTGGGTATTATTTTTTATCTTATCTATGTAAGCTTTATTTGTAAAACTTAACGATTCACTATTTAAAATTGAAGCCGCTCCAATAATTCCATTTAGCGGTATAGTTAAAAATTCCAGACTTTTCTTGACTAATATAAAATTTCTTTTGTCAATTCTTGAAGTTACACCGTTACGTGAGTCAAGCCATAACTCAATATAAAAAGCAATTAGTTCGGCTATTTTTTTGAGTGGCAAAATATCATTTTGAACTAAATTTGTCTTTTTAGAGAATTTAATAATAAACTGACCATAATTGCTCGTTTCAAATAAAATAGCTCCTTTTTCGTACGAAGGTTCAGATACAAATGTAGAAGGGCAATTAAAAGAAGTATTCAATGTAACTAAGTTGGATGTTTTTATATCATTAAGAATTTCACAACTATAAGACTTACCTAATTCGTATTTATTTTTGACATACTTCGATTTACCGAAAAGCAAGAACTTGTTCGTATCTTTTTTAATATTAAAAAGCAGTGCGCTTTTAAAATCAAATTCAACAACAAGATAATCGCATATCTCATCCGGGAATGTATCCAATCCCTTTTTAGCTTCATTTATTAAATAAGTATGTCTTTCAAGTATATCTAATCTTAATCCTTGCAGCATATTCTAATTGGTTTTATTGAATTTATTGTAATTATCTAAAAATCTATAGAAAGTTTTAATTGTTTATTTAATAATCGTATAATAAGAAGAATTATTGAATAAATTACAAGTAAACATACATTTTTACATGTAAAAATTACCGAAATATTTTTTCTCTTTTGATAAACTCAATTTTCACATAGAAGTTTTTATTTGTTCTGCCTTGAAAATGAAAACTTTTTCCTGTACTAATTTGAGAAAGATTTATCTTTATGAGATTATTTTTAAGTAGAAAATACATCATAAATACTTCCCAAAATTACTAAATATTTAATTTCTTTTGTATTA
>CBEVZC010000220.1:0-3914 GCA_965554225.1 uncultured bacterium
GGTTATTTTTAATCACCCCGACTTTGTCGGGAGGTTCAAGTTCGCCTGCCCGCCGTAGTGTAAGAAGGTGGGTTCACCAGCTCAGGAAAATCTGAAAAATGAAATTCTCGGATATTTTTTGTCATTTTAAAAATTATTCGCTTTAGCAGAATAAATATCATCTACATTTTCAAACCGATTTATTTAGTTAATGTCATAGACTCAAAAATTATTCACGGAAGTAATTTCCCCACTTAAATTATTGCCTGCTATCGAACAACACGATGGATACGAATTTCCTAAAACTTTTGATTTTCCTCTTCTTAATGGAGAATTTTACATAAGAGGATTTTAAAATTATGCTCGGAAGAAAATCTGCTGTTTACTATCCGATCCTGATTAACTTGCAAAAATATTCCTGTCTTGTGATCGGAGGTGGTAAAGTGGCTTTTAGAAAAGTAGAATCGCTTTTAGAATTCAAAGCAAAAATAACTGTGCTTTCCCCAACATTTTGCCAACCCCTGCTAAAGCTTTCAGAAGAAAAAAAAATCAATACTATTCGAAAGGAATATAAAAAGGAATTCCTCACTAACTTTAAAATTGTTTTTTGCACAACAAATGATGCTAAAGTTAATCAGCAGGTTTATAATGATTGTAAATCTGAAAACATTTTATTGAACATCGCTGACAAACCTGAATACTGTGACTTTATTCTGCCTGCAATATTAAAAAGAGGCGATCTTTCTATCTCTGTTTCATCTCAGGGGAAAGCTCCTTTTCTTGTTAAAGATATTAAAAGAAAAATGGAGCTGCTCATCTCCCCCGCTTATAAAGAAATTATAAGATTAGCATCAAGTCTTAGAAAAAATCTGATGAACGGTCATTCATCGGTTAATAAACGAAAAGCATTCGAGAAGTTCCTGAAAACAGATTGGGAAAAAATTTTAACGGAAGACGGAAAATTAAAAGCAAAAGCAAAAGTTGATAATATTTTAAAAGAATTAAAATAATCTATAAACATGATATTATGGAAGAGTCTCAGGTAATATTTAAAAGAAAATTAATTGCAGCACTTATTCTTATGATAATTCTGATAATTGCCGGAAGTGTTATGGGATGGATAATTACAAGAGATGCTGAAAAAAATGATCGAATTATTGAGACGATTCATCGCTTTAAAGAAGCTGAACTGGAAATAAGACGCGAGGAAAAAAATCTGATTATCAGGGGTTACCTGGACAGACGATTTGACAGATGGCAAAAAGCTATGTCGGATTTCACTCAAATATTTGGTGAGTTGATTGGATTAGAACAATTAAGTGATGCTGAAATAAAGGAAATTAAAAGCAGAATTTCAGAAATGTCAAAAGTCTACAATGAATTTATTCATGAAATTCAATCACATCAACCGAGTGAAGAGGAAATTCTACAATACGACATCAAGTTTAAAAATATCGGCAGAGAATCGATTGGATTAATTGAAACTAAAATTAAACTCATAGAAGAAAAAATTGAAAATGCGGAATCAAGAACATACATTTTAATTGCCATCTTCACTTTAGTTTTCCTTACGATAGGATTTTATCTGGTAATCAGCACAATAAAACAATTACAGGAAACAAATAATCCGTAAAAAAGATGAAACAAAAACAAGGGAAAGTTTACCTTTTAGGAGCAGGACCCGGTGATCCTGATTTAATTACTCTTAAAGGAATTAAAAAGTTGAAAATTGCAGATGTGGTAGTTTACGATCGGTTAATAAGCAGCGAATTATTAGCATACTGTAAAGATGATTGTGAGAAAATTTATGTCGGTAAAGAATCTGGTTATCACCCAATCGAGCAGAATAAAATTAGTGAGATTATTATTAATAAAGCAAAATCAGGTTTAACGGTAGTAAGGTTAAAAGGTGGGGACCCTTTTGTTTTCGGAAGAGGATCAGAAGAAGCGCTTGCACTCAGCAAAGCAGATATCGAATTCGAAATTATTCCTGGAATTACCTCTGGCCTTGCATCCCCGATTTACAGCGGAATTCCAATAACTCACAGAGGCTTAATTTCACAATGTCTTCTGGTTACCGGGCATGAGGCTCCTGATAAACCCGGTTCACAGGTAGAATGGAAACAAATTGCTAAGATGAAAAACACTTCCATTATCATTTATATGGGAGCTTCACGAATAAAATTAATATGCAACACATTAATAAATTACGGAATGGATGCTGAAACTCCCGCCGCAGTAATTGAAAACGGTACTTTACCATTTCAGAGAACCGTTGCGGCAACTATAAAAAATATTCCGGGTGAATTTGAACGGCAAAAATTCCATCCGCCCTGCATAATTATGATTAGTCCAACTATTCAATTTAGAAATGAAATTAACTGGCTTGAAAAAAAACCTTTGTTTAATAAAAAAATCATAGCACTCGGTTCAGATTCAACAATTGATAACATTTCAACAATTCTTTCGGATAACGGTGCCGAGGTAATCAGATTTCCGGTTACAAAAAACAAATTCGACACAGAATTTATTTCATATTTAACAATGAGTGACGCAGATTGTTTACTCTTTGCAAATATATCTTCTGTAAAAAATTTTTTCGATACATTCGGTGCTAAAGTCAGTACAGAATTGTTGCAAAAAATCAGAGTGGTTGTAACCAATTCAAAAATAAAACAAGCTCTGGCTGAACGAAACATATTTAATGTTTCAATAGCATCTAAAAATATCCTTGAGAGTATTTGTGAATTTCTTTGTGAATTAAATATGCAGATAAATTAGATGGATATATTTAATATTTATTTACCTGTCGCACAGATAGAGTTTAATCTTTTACTGCTGATTTTGCTGGGATTTTGTGTGGGTGTATTGGGTGGATTTTTCGGAGTTGGGGGAGGATGGATAATTACACCCGCATTAAATATTTTCGGTTTTCATATGGCTTATGCAATTGGTACTGATTTGACTAACATATTCGGGCAGGCAATTATTGCAACAAAAAAACATCAAAAAATGGGAAATATTGATTGGAAATTAGGTTTGATCTCGGTTATTACATCTATTATTGGTTTAGAAATCGGATCCAGAGTTATTCTCATGCTCGAAAAATTTGGTGAGGCTGGAATAATAGTAAGATGGTGTTATTTATCCCTTCTATTGAGTCTCGGTGTTTTTATGCTTTATGATTACTTCATTATTCATCCAAGGCAACTTAAAGAAGAGTCTGAAAAGAAATCTGTATCAAGTAAAAGCAAAATTTCAGAAAAACTCCATCGTATAAATATCCCTCCAATGATTTCCCTGCCTGCCTCAGGAATTGACTCGATCTCATTATGGGTAGTGCTTATCATATTCTTGTTCACAGGGTTTCTTTCAGGTTTTTTGGGAGTTGGAGGTGGATTTATGATAATGCCTGCGTTAGTTTATCTTATTGGACTTCCAACTGTTATTGCAGTAGGAACAAGTTTAGTAACAGTTTTGTTCAGCGGCGCTTACGGGTGCTTTACATATGCATTGAAGGGCAGAGTTGAGATAATTGCCGCTCTTTGCATGTTTATCGGAGCTTCTATTGGTGCACAGTTCGGTGCTACTGCGGTTAAATATATTCGTGGATATGGAATCCGGTTGTTGTTTGCAATAATGATCATTTTTGCAAGTTTTTCAATCGTTATTGAACAAGTATATAAAATTACAATGATAAATATTTATCAAACTTTTGCAGCCATCATCATCTTGGGAACCGCTACGCTGATGGCAATGATAATAATCAGCAGATTATTTCTGGCTGCAAAAAGAGAACGATGGAATGAATCAAAAACCTAATCAGTTATTATTTCAAGGCAGAAAGAGGAAAGTATGGAAATATTCGAAATATGGTTACCTGTAGCTGAAATAGAATTCAACATATTATTGCTAATTTTATTAGGTTTTTGTGT
>CBEVZC010000221.1:0-3866 GCA_965554225.1 uncultured bacterium
AGCATAGACTTTAAAATTATAGTCAGTTTATTGTGAAATTTAACTACACAGCTAAATCTCTTATATTCTTCAAAATCAGCTTTAATATTGAATATTCTGTGAAACAGCATTTCGCAAAATCCGATAGTTTATACCGTCAAATTTTTAACTCATTTAATAACAACCGGTTACGGCGCCCAACTATTTTGGCATGCGATATGAAATAATAATTGAGAGGAAAAGTAAAAGGAGCAACAAAAATGTTAAAGGCAATATTTTTAGAAGAACTAATTGGCGGGTGGTTAATATTTGTTTCTTTTTTAAATCTAACCGCAAAACAACTGTCATACCATGACGTTTTAATAGGAATAATTATAACGGTTTTGGGAATAACAAAATATTCTTTAAAAAATGCTAAGGGATTGGTCTTAACGTTTATTGGGTTATGGATGATAATAGCGGCTTATATTCCTGCAATGCTAACGCACTCGGTAGGTTCATTGAATAATTTAACAGCCGGAATTTTTATAGTTGTCATTGCTTTTAAGACTGGAGAATTTACAAAAAAATCAAAAATATAATAATTGAAATTTGGCTTTAGAAAGGAAACAAAATGAAGTTAGGAATTGATCTCGGGTCGTCGACGGCAAAGGTTGTTGTTCTGAATGATAAATATAACCTTGAGTTTAAGAAATACGAACGACATAACGGCAAAGTAAAAGAAACTCTTATTAATACACTGACGGAACTGAAAATAAAATATCCGAACACACAATTTGATATTTTAATGACAGGCAGCGCGGGAATGGGTCTTGCATCAAGAATAAATATTCCATTTGAACAGGAAGTAATTGCATTAACCTCTGCAATAAAAAAATTTTACCCCGAAGTTTCTACATTTATTGAGTTGGGCGGGGAAGATGCTAAAATCGTTTTATTCAGACCCGGTGCTTCACCGGAAATGAAGATGAACGGACAATGCGCAGGCGGTACGGGTTCGTTTATCGATCAGATGGCAACTTTGCTTAATATTGATTTGAAAACTTTAAATGATCTTGCTTCAAAATCGACTAAGAAATTATATATTGCTTCGAGATGCGGAGTGTTCGCTAAAACCGATGTTCAAGCATTATTAAACAAAGGCGAAAATAAAGAAGATATTGCTCGAGCTGTATTTATTGCTGTTGCAAATCAAACAATTACAACACTTCTTGCCGGAGCGGAAATACGAAGTAAAATTCTTTTTGCCGGCGGACCGTTAACTTTTATGCCGGAACTAAGAAAATCTTTTTTCGAGACAATAAAACTACCGGAAAAGGATTTTATCCTTCCTAAAAATTCCGAAGTACTTGTTGCCGTTGGTTCGGCCGTTGATGCGGAAAACAAAGGCAAGGAAAAAACAATTGAACAACTGCTGTTCGATTTAGAGCATGAAAATAAAGGTGTTCAGACCATTAGAACTCTTGAACCGCTGTTTAATTCTGAAAAAGAATATGAGAGTTTCAAAAAACGGCATGAAAAATTATCGATTAAAAAATTAGATGATAATGAAATTGAAAAGGTTAAAGAAATTTATCTTGGCGTTGATGCAGGTTCAACAACAACTAAAATGATTTTGATAAATGAAGATAACAAAATTATCGACAGTTTTTACTCTAACAATAACGGCGATCCGCTCGAGGTTGCCAAGGTCGGGTTGAAGAAATTTAAAAAATATCTTGAAAGCGGAAAATTAAAAGGAGCGTTTGCTACCGGCTACGGAGAGGAATTCTTGAAAATTGCACTCAACCTTGACGGCGGAATTGTGGAAACAATGGCGCACTTTACGGCAGGCTCTCTGTTCAATAAAAATATTTCGTTCATCGTTGATGTTGGCGGGCAAGATATTAAAGCCATAAAAGTACACAACGGAGTAATAACCGATATTCAGTTGAATGAAGCATGTTCATCCGGTACGGGATCGTTTATTGAAACTTTTGCAAAAGGGTTGAACATGACTTTAAGCGATTTTGTGCAGCAGGCATTGCACGCTAAAAATCCTGTCGACCTTGGTACAAGATGTTCGGTGTTTATGAATTCCAAAGTGAAAGAAGCATTAAAAGACGGTCTTCCCGTTTCGGATATTGCCGCGGGATTGGCATTTTCAGTTGTTAAAAATGCTCTTTACAAAGTAATAAAAATTAAAAATACAGATGAACTCGGTGATAATATTTTTGTTCAAGGCGGCACTTTCAAAAACGATGCTGTTTTAAGAGCCTTTGAACTTCTTGTTAACAAAAATGTTTATCGACTTAATATTTCGGAATATATGGGCGCCTTCGGGGCAGCCCTTTTTGCTAAAGATTATTACAAAAACAATCCCGGTTATCAAACCAAATTCAACATAAATACAATTGGGCATATCACTTTCGATAAAAGAATTCTGCATTGTAACGGCTGCGGAAATCATTGTACAATTACTCAGTTTAAGTTTTCAAACAATAATAAATTTTATACGGGGAATAAATGCGAAAAATATTTTTCGAACAAATCCGGAACCGGAAGAATTACGGAAAACTTTTTCCGCGATAAAGAGGAGATTCTTTTTAATGTAGATAATTATATTGATAAAGAAAAATTACCTGCAATTTCGGAAGATAAGCCGGTTATAGGAATTCCCAAAGTACTTTCTGTTTACGAGCATTATCCTTTCTTTTATGGACTTTTCAGAAAATTGGGAATAAAAACCATATTATCGGACAATACAAATAAAGAAATGTATTATAAAGGTTTGCGTACCGTTCCGGCCGATAATTTATGTCTGCCTGCAAAAGTTGCAAACGGTCATACGCTAAATCTTATTGAAAAAGGAGTTGACCGGGTATTTTATCCGGCAATAATTTATGAAAATAAAGAATCGAGCGATGCTCAAAACAGCTATAATTGTCCTATTGTTACAGGTTACGGTGAAGTATTAAAACGTTCAATTAAAACGGATACCCCAATCGATTCGTTCCCGATGAGTTTTCAATATTTAAAAGGATTCAAAAAGAATTTATTTAAATATTTGAGCGAATACGGAATTACACAAAAGGAAATTGATAGCGCTGTTGATTTTGCCGTAGAAACGGAAAGGAAATATAAATCCATATTAAAAGACCATGCAGCTGAAATTATAGAAAAAGCTAAAGCGGCAAACAAACCGCTGATAATTGTTTTGGGAAGACCGTATCACTTAGACCCAATGATAAATACCGGAATTTTAGATATGATTTATGATTTGGGAGCTTATGCAATTACAGAAGACTCTATTCCCGATCTGCAGAAAGAGAATCTTGAAGGTGTTCTGCCTCTTACGCAGTGGTCATATCACAATAGATTGTATTTGGCTGCAAAATGGATAACTAAACAAAAATACGATAAAATTGCCGCACTACAGTTAAACTCTTTTGGCTGCGGACCGGATGCCGTAGTAGTCGATGAAGTTAAATCGCTGATTGAAGCGGGTGCGAAAATTTATATATCCGTTAAAATTGACGAAATGTCCAACTTGGGTGCTGCAAAAATCAGAATCCGTTCGCTTTTGGAAGCAATGAGCAGAAATAAAAATATAGAATATAAGGAAAGAATTTTCACCAAACGATATTCCAAAGAAGATAAAAGAAAAAATATTATTGTTCCCTATTTTGCAAGAATGTATTCCGAATTAATGGAACCTGTACTTTACAGATTAGGTTATAATCTTGTTACACTTCATAAGCAAAACCAGGAAAACGTTGATATGGGTCTGCGGTACGTTAATAACGACATGTGTTATCCCGCAGTAATTGTTATCGGTGATCTTTTGAAAGCATTGAAAAGCGGTAAATATGATCCCGATAATTCTGTTGTTGCATTAACACAGACCA
>CBEVZC010000222.1:0-3862 GCA_965554225.1 uncultured bacterium
TTGGAAGTGCCAATATCGTATTTGTCATGCATCTCATTTGACTTAAGAAAATCTAATGCAGCTTCTATATCTTTCTGTGAATTCATAAGTCCCTGTTTTCCTGAACTATTGTGACAACCTCGAAAGTCAAATTGAAAAACATTGATTCCTTTTGCCGAAAGTGTTTTTCCGATATCCCAGATATCCCCGGTTTCCATAAATCCTTGTGTGAACAAAAGTGTCGGTGACTCGGATTGTTCTGATTGGTAGAAATATCCCACGAGTTTTGAACCTTCGCTTTCAAAGATTAATGTGTCACATTTGGTTTGACTCAACAAGATGTTATTGAGCCCAACTACAAGTATTGTTAGAATCAGATATTTTCTCATTTGCGTTTATTTTTAATGGCAGCTAACGGTTAGTATAAGAGCAGTAGCGGATTTTAAGGTACTTACCTTTCAGTTTATTACTACACTTTTTACAAAGATATGACCTTTTAATTTAACACTAAAACTGCTATTATTTTTATACATTGTTACCCACTGGGCTTTCTTCAAATTCGGGACAATCTATGCGCAATTCTTTATTAACTAATTCTTTATTTAATAGAATGCAAAAATGTTGATCTTCTGCTTTTTCGTAAAACCTACAAGCAAAACAAGTTCTTTGAACATTTAAAATTCCCGTTCTATTTAAATTAAAAATTACTTTATTTAAGGATTTAAAAAGTATTTCTAATTCTGCACTATTTATTTTTTCTATTTCATTTGAAATTGGTCCTGCAAAACCGTCAGTTTTACTCACAATATTGTTGCCTTTAACTGTAAGTAATATTGTATAACTTCTACTATCTGTTTCTGAATGTCCTTTTTTTATAAATCCTTTTTTTTCCAATACTTTAACAGCATCACTAATTGTGGGTTTTGTAACATTAAATTCATTGGCTAAATAGCTTACATTACATAGTTCATTTTTGTGGTAGGAAATAAAAATCAATATTTGAATTTGAATAGGACTTAGACCAATTGTCTTTGCGTAATCCCAAAGTAGTGATTTGAATGCTTCTGAAATACGTTCAAGACAAACAACAATTTTACTTGTCAAACTTTTTTGTTGAAACTCGGTATTAAAAATGCTTTTTGCCATATATAAAAATTGCCTGTCAAATTATCAATCCAACAGGCAAAGTTAGTAATCCTAATTATAAAATTCAATTTTTAATTGCAATTTTCCATTTCAATAATATAAAATCCCTTCTTCTGAATTTCTTCTACTATCGAATGGACAACATTTTCAATATGACAAAAAGTACATTCTTTTGCAGTTAATTTTCCAGTTTTAAAAGATTTACTTTTTAAATATTCATTGCCGAAATTGAGTATTTTACTTTCACTCGTTAGAGTGCTTGGTACAATAATATCGAAATGCATAATTGAACCATTTAACCTTTTTACGTATGTATCCCAAACTGCTACTTTCATTATATTAAAATTGACCTTCCTTAATATATGGTTTGGTCCATAAAATGTCTGATAATACAACTGCTTTGAACCAAGCATTGTGCATCTTATCCACTTCTTCTTGTGAGTGTCCTTTGTTTGCAAGGAAAGGTTTTATAGTTGCGGTAATAGGATATATAAATGCCATCATATATCTGTAATGAACAATCTCGGGAGTATTTTTAACATTATCAGTTTCCCCCTTTTTAGATGTATGCCTTAAACCAATTTCATTTTGAAAATTTAACCATTCCTGGTCATAAGGTTTGTTACATAAGTCTAAAACCCACTGCTTAAATCTAGACCTGACTTTTGCTAAATATTCAGGACTCGGCTTATCATTACTGTTGAAATAGTAAACTAAATGTGGATTTGAACCCACATATCCATACCAGACATCAAGTACATCATCCAACTGGCTTTCTAATACTGTCCCTGCCATTTTTAAATATTTATCATCTTCATCAGACCATAAGAGTGTTTTCTTTAATAAAGCCAGTTCTTCCATTGATACTGGTTTTTGTTCCTTAGTAGTTACGGTCTTTTTCTGAGCATAACTTGTAAGAGTTGTTATTGCTAACAATATTCCTGCTAGTATAATTGTGTGTTTTTTCATTTTCTTCCTTTTCTTTTGGTTAATTCAATAGTTATTAATTGTCCTATAAGTAGGAATCCTAACAATATGTGATAAAAAAATTACTTCTTTACATCTTCTATAGACGCACCGAAATTAATGTGCATCACATTTCCATTTGGTGTAAGCAATGCCGGTACTGATTTAATACCTGCATTTTCTGCTTCAGAAATTCTACCTTTACTTTCTCCAAGATTTACTATTTCAACATCCGTAGAAAGAAGTGTTAACAGTTCTTGTTCTGCATTTACACAAACTGGACAGCCAGCGTGATAAAAAATTGTTTTTCTCATTTTAACTCCTTTAGGTTAATAAATTGTTTAGCAATATTGCTAATGCAATTATAGTAAGGAATCCTAACAAATGCAAATTATTTTTATTTTTTTCACGTTTTATAGTTATTGTGATAGAATTGTGTAATGCTTCAGATGGAAAAGGAATTTCCTAAATTTGTGTAATGTAAAAAGAAAGGAAATCCTAATGAGAGTAAGAAAACGTTATTCCCCGGATCAGAAAGTTATGATTCTTAGAGAGCTGTTGGAAAACAATATTCCTATCAGCCAGCTTGCTGAAAAATACCATGTACACGTAAATGATATCTACAACTGGAAGAAAAAACTCTTCGAAGGTGCAAAAGATTTATTTCAATATAAAGCTGGTAAGCAAAAGCAGAGCTCTTTAGGGCAAAAGAAGATCGAAAAGTTGGAGTCCAAGCTAAGAGATCGCGAAGAAGCTATTGCTATACTGCTTAAAGAAAACATAGAAATAAAAAAAAGTATAGATGGGGAAATATGACAGGTAAATGGGTTGAACCAGATATAAGAGACAATGTTGTTGAATTTATAAATACAATTATACCGAAAACAGATATTAAACTAAAAAATATTCTTAGCTTAATTGGTATTAACAGCAGTAAATATTATTCCTGGACCGAAAGAAAAGCACAATCAAATAAACACAACGGAAAGATTCCCAGAAATCACTGGTGCCTGGATTGGGAAAAGAAAGCTATTATTGATTATGCTAAAGCCCATCCGGCAGAAGGATACAGAAGATTAACTTATATGATGATTGACGATAATATTGTTGCAGTCAGTCCAGCTACTACTTACAGGATTCTAAAGGCTGCAGGGCTGTTGAACCGATGGAGTAAAGTTAAAAGATCGACTAAAGGACGGGGCTTTGATCAGCCGATAGTTCCCCACCAGCACTGGCATACTGATATTAAGTATATCAATTTTCACGGTACATTCCTGTTCTTTATCTCTGTTATTGATGGTTTCAGCCGCTATATGGTTCATCACGAACTGAGACAAACTATGCAGGAGTTTGATGTGCAGATAACCTTGCAGAGAGCTTTAGAAAAATACCCTGGCTATAAGCCAAGAATTATATCTGATAATGGTAGTCAATATATCTCTAAGGAATTTGCTCAATACCTTAGGCTTGTAGGACTTCAGCATATCAGAACTTCTGTTGCTTATCCACAGAGCAATGGAAAGATTGAAAGATATCACAGAACATTGCATCAGGAATGCTTACAGAGAAACTCGTTTATAAATCTTGAGGATGCCAGAGAGCAAATTGCCCTGTTTGTTGATTACTATAATACTAAAAGACTTCACAGTTCATTATATTACTTAACGCCTGAGGATTTTTTATTTAACCGTGTAAATGAAAAATTAAAATTTAGAAAAAGGAAACTAAAACTAGCCAGAGAAAACAGACTTGAGGTTAGAAATGTTAATTG
>CBEVZC010000223.1:0-3840 GCA_965554225.1 uncultured bacterium
TGGGGAAGAATCAGAGCAGTTGGAAGTCAGTATCGTGAAGCAAAAGGAGAAAAGTTTTAATGACAATGGTGATAACGGAAGATTGTATCAACTGTGGAGCTTGTGAAGTTGTATGTCCAACTGAAGCAATATATGGTCCGGGGAAAAATTGGGAAAAAGACAGAAGAGTTTTCGCTGCTATTTCCGATGAACACTATTTTATTGTAGAAAGTAAATGCGATGAATGCGAAGGATTCAATAAAATAAGATGCGTTGCTGTTTGTCCGATGGATGCGATTAAAAGAGAATAATGAGTAAAATGTAAAAATGTATAAAAAATCAAAAGAGTATATTGAAACTTTTCTCGATGAATTTATGAAAATAGAATATAATGGAAGGAATCACATTGTTGCTCGGGAACACTATAGAAATGTTTTTGAACAACTTTTACCAAAATACATTGTGGATAATAAGATGGAGGATAAAAATAATTCAACAGTGATAAGTAATAACACTAATTATAAAAATATTCTTGTAATCGGCGCAGGTTATGGAGGATTGACTGCAGCCTTACGTTTAGAAAAAATATTAAAGAAACATTCCTTCTTCAAAATTCATCTTATTGATAAAAATCCCTTTCATACAATTAAAACTCAGTTGCACGAAGCAGCAGTGCGAAAAGCCGAAGTTTCAATACCACTCTATAAGATTTTGAAAAACCGCAATATACAATTTCATTTAGGCGAAGTAAAAAATATTGATGTACAAAATAAAACTGTTCAAATAAATGATAAGCTGCTTACTTTCAAATTCCTGGTTATTGCAATTGGCAGTAAAGTTAATTACTACAATATTCCCGGGATGGCAGAACATTCTTTCGCATTACAGACATTGAATGATGCTGATAAAATTTACGAACAAATTTCAAATATTTGTGCAAGCGCAGCATCAGAAGAAAGGGAAACAATCAGAAAAGATAATCTTCGTTTTGTTATTGGCGGCGGCGGCTTATCAGGAGTCGAATTTGCCGGTGAATTGGCAGATCATACTTCAAGGTGTATTTCAGATTTTAATATTGAGAAAAGTAACTTAGAAATTATTGTAATTGAAGCCGCAAGCAGACTGGTGTCTTTCATGGATGAAGAATTTTCTGAAAAAATTAAAAAAAGATTGATTGAAAAAGGAATAAAAGTTTTACTGAATTCTAAAATAATTAAAAGAACGGAAGATGAAGTGTTTCTTGAAAATGGTACGGTTATAAAGACAAAAAATTTAATTTGGACCGGAGGAATTAGAGTATCGGATTTATTAAAACGAGGAGGTTTAAAAACAGGTCCGGCGGGCAGAGTAATTGTTAATGAACATTTGCAGGCAGAAAGTAATAAATATATTTATGCAATTGGTGATAGCGCTAATGCAATTAATCCGGTTACAGGTAAACCTGTTCCGGCAGCAGCCCAATTTGCATTACAACAAGGTAGATTAGCAGCTGAAAACATCTATGCCGAAGTAACAGAAAGGCCAAAAAAGAAATATTACCCTAAAGTATTAGGCGAAGTTGTTAGTCTTGGTAAACACCTGGCTATTGGTTGGTTAGCATTACCAATTTTCAGAAAAATAACTTTTGTTGGATTTCTCGGGCGTTTACTTAAAACAGCAATTCGGGAAAAACATATAATTCTTTTAAGAAAAGAAAGCCGTAATTGGATTACATATTAGTCTCATTTAGACATTATTATAAATAAAAGGAAAACATTATGAATGATTTAGAAAACAAAACTATAAGCGAAATTGTAAGGGAAGATTATAGAACTGCAAAAATATTTGAGTCCTATAAAATTGATTTTTGCTGTAACGGAAACAAAAACTTTAAAGATGTTGTTGATGCTAAAAAGTTAGATGCAGAAAAAATAAGTGATGAACTTGTTACAATAAAAAGTCAAAACAATAATGACACAATAGATTATAATTCCTTTGCACTTGATCTTTTAGCGGATTACATTGAGAAAAAACATCATCGTTATATTGAAGAGAAAACACCGGATATAAAGCAGTATCTTGCAAAACTTTGCAATGTGCATGGTGATAATCATCCTGAGCTGTTTGAGATTAACAAGAATTTCAATGAATCTGCAGGTGAATTAGCAATGCATATGAAAAGGGAAGAATTAATACTTTTTCCCTATATCAGAAAAATGGTTTCAGCTATACAAAAAAATGAAAAAGTTGGCCCACCACCCTTTGGATCTGTAGAAAATCCAATCCAAGCAATGATGAGCGAGCACGATGTTGAAGGTGAACGATTTAAGAAAATATCCCAAATAACTAATAATTATACTGTCCCTGATGATGGCTGCAATACTTATCGTGTTACTTTTTCTTTGCTGAAGGAATTTGAAGAAGATTTGCATTTGCACATTCATTTAGAGAACAATATTTTATTTCCCAAAGCTATTGAACAAGAAAAAAAACTAGTATAGAAAAAGGCATCTTAAAACATTTCTTTATGCCGCAAAGAATGAAAAATATAACAATGCGGTGGCAATTGTTAAAACTTTCAACTTATCTTGATAATTCTAAATTGTTCTGACTTAAGTTAAGGCTTATTTTTATCAAACACTTAATTTTCATATATAAGTAAAATTTTATAAGAAGAAGTAAGAAAAATGTCTAATACGGGGAAAAGAAGTTTTAAAGATAGAATCCTTTTAAGAAAAGAAAGCAGAAATTGGCTTACTTATTAGAATTAATTTTAATTTGATTGTTAAGTATATTTCTAATATATAAAACGTTCTAATTTACCCAATAATTATTATCGATTGGATTTATCTGAAAAATATTTCCTTTTTTCCGAAACCAGAAAATCTTAGGAAACATTATGAAAGCTTCCGATTTATTCATAAAGGCATTGGAAAACGAAGGTGTTGAATACATTTTTGGAATTCCGGGTGAAGAAAACCTTGATTTTCTAAATTCACTAAAAAATTCGAATATAAAATTAGTGCTTACACGTCATGAACAAGCTGCCGGATTTATGGCTGCTACTTATGGCAGATTAACCGGAAAACCGGGAGTTTGTCTATCCACCATAGGTCCTGGCGCAACTAATTTGGTAACCGCTGCTGCATTTGCTCAATTGGGTGCGATGCCTATGGTTATGATTACCGGACAAAAGCCGATTAAAAAAAGCAGGCAAGGAAAATTCCAGATAATTGATGTCGTGGATATGATGCGCCCATTGACAAAATTTACACATAGAATTGTAAATAGTAATAATATTCCATCGATTGTCCGTGAGGCATTCAGAAAAGCAGCGGAAGAAAGACCTGGTGCTGCACATATTGAATTACCCGAAGACATTGCAGTGGAGGATACTGATTTCAAAATTTTTGACATTCATCCATATTCCAAACCTGTAGCTGCCGATAATGTCATCGAACAAGGCGCTGATATGATAAAGAAATCAAAAATGCCATTGTTGCTTATTGGTGCCGGTGCAAATCGCGGCAGTGTTTCCGATGCATTAAAACAATTCATCAATAAAACCAGAATTTATTTTTTTAACACACAAATGGGTAAGGGTGTTGTCGATGAACGACATCCTTTATTTTTAGGAACCGCTGCATTATCTGCTGATGACTTTATCCATTGCGCTATTGAAAAAGCTGATTTAATTATAAATGTTGGTCACGATGTTGTTGAAAAACCTCCTTTCTATATGGAAAAAGGCGGAACAAAAGTAATTCACATCAATTATTCTTCTGCAGAAGTTGCGGATGTTTACTTTCCACAACTTGAAATAGTAGGTGATATTGCTAATTCGATAAAGAGTTTATCTGAATTACTTTCCAAACAACCCAA
>CBEVZC010000224.1:0-3802 GCA_965554225.1 uncultured bacterium
TTCTTTGGAGTCTCTCTTTTTTTTATTCAATTTCAACTAGCTATGAATATACACCAGAAAATTATTGAACTTTGTTTCTCCTAATGATTTATTCTTCAATAATTTTCCTTAACTTTGTCGCACTTGGGGGTTGAATCTGCGTTTTACAAGAATCAATAGAATTTCATTGAAATTTTAAAAATTTTAAGTATGTTTGATAAACTATTATTCTAATTTCCATCATCCCCAAACATGCAGAAATTTAAAACCTTTTATAAAGAATACCCGAGCTTATTCACCGTTCTCGAACTTCTATTTTTTTTATACCTTTTTGTCTTTAGTTTAGACTTAATGAGTACTTCGTTAAAACTTTTCGGCAAGGGATTTTCGCACGCATTAATTCAGTCAACCTCAAATCCATTTACCGGTTTATTTATTGGTATTCTTGCAACTTCAATTATTCAAAGTTCTTCATCAACTACATCAATTGTGGTGGGAATGGTAGCTGCCGGGGCGTTAAATATAGATCATGCAATTCCAATAATTATGGGCGCCAACATTGGCACATCCATTACGAACACAATTGCTTCGCTTCCGCAAATTAACAGAAGCAATGAATTCAGAAGAGCTTTTGCTGCCGCTACTGTCCACGATTTTTTTAATTTTCTCTCTGTGTTGGTTTTGTTCCCTTTACAATTATCAACTAACTTTTTAGGAAAAGCTTCCGGAATTTTCGAAGGACTTCTTGAGGGTGTGGGGGGAGTAAAATTTCTAAGCCCTGTTAAAGCTTTAACCAAACCGGTAGTAAAATTACTTGAAGGAAATGTTAAAGATATTATTCATAACGACGGTATATTGCCATGGATTCTTTTTACACTGTCATTAATATTCCTTTTTATTGCATTAAAATACATGGTTTCCTCGCTTAAAGTATTGGTTGTTTCAAAAGCAAAAGTTTGGTTTGATAAATACCTTTTTAAAACTTCGGTTCGCGCATTTTTTGTCGGACTTTTATTAACAATTCTTGTACAGAGCAGCTCAATTACTACTTCCTTAGTTGTTCCTATGGCGGGCGCAGGTCTTCTAACATTACTACAGATTTTCCCATATACTTTGGGCGCTAATATCGGAACGACTGTAACTGCATTGTTAGCTGCGTTTATTACAGGTATCCCCGCTGCCATTGTTGTTGCTTTAACGCATTTATTGTTTAATATTAGCGGAATAGTTATTTGGTGGCCGCTAAAAAGGGTCCCTATTTTTATTGCCGAAAAATTCTCTGAATACTCAACCAGAAATAAACTTATTCCGGTTGCATATATATTGATTTTATTTTTTATTATTCCAATTGCTGTTATTTATTTTTCAAATTGAGGTAAATTATGATTAAAGAGATATTATCCGTTTTTAAAAGCGATACATTAATGGATCGTGCTTTTCAAAGATCTTATGATATGCTTTATTTAACCCATAATATGTTCATAGAAGCAAGGGAGGTTTTACGATTTACCGATTCCGGCGAGCTAAAAACCAACATTTATGACCAAGACCTTGAAGTAAACAAATATCAGCGAGAAGTTAGGAAAGATGTTTTTAACCATTTAGTACTAACTGGGAACGAAGATTTACCTTCCGGTTTGGTTTTAGTTAGCATTGTAATTGATTTGGAGCGGATTGGTGATTATACAAAAAACATTGCCGAAATAGCGCTTAATCATCCTAAAAAATTGATGGGGGGGATTTTTGAAGAAAAACTTGTTTATGTTGAAAACGAAGTTGAAGCGAATTTTAAAGAAACAATTGAGTGTTTTAAAAATGCCGACGAAGAATTGGGAAGAGAAATAGTAAAGAAATACAAAACCGTTAGTAAAATAAGCGACGAGTGCCTTTTTGATCTGATAAAAGAAAAAGATACTACCATCAATCCGGGAACAGCAGTTTCACTAGCATTATATTTTAGATCACTAAAAAGAATAAATTCTCACTTAAGAAATATTTCATCAAGTGTTGTTAATCCTTTTCATAGAATAGGGTACAAAGTAAAAAAGAAAAAAGGTTAGTCTATTACAATATTCAAAAAATCCGCACGGTATTATTTTCTTTTGTCTTTTTGACAAATACTTTCCTAAATTTACAGCATTATTTCTAATTATTATAATAGGACGCAAAATGAAAAAACAAATAGTGATCATTGGATTGATATTAACCTTTATTTTGTTAGGCTGCAGCAATAACAAAGGCAAAACCGATTCAACACTTCCGAAAGGGGTTCATAAAATAAAGGTGGCTGAGCATATGAACGCTGCAGGTTATACATATATTAAAGCAGATGATAATGGGAAACAATATTGGATTGCAGTTAAAGAAATGCCGGTGGAAAAAGGCGATGTATTCTATTTTTCTAAAGCCATTGAAATGAAAAATTTTACAAGTAAAACTCTAAATAAAAAATTCGATTCGATTTTGTTTGTTGATGATATTTCAAAAGAACCTAACGTCGAGGCTCCCTCCACTCCTAAAATAATGGGAAGCCCGCATCAAACAACTCCACCTGTGGCAACCGGCAGTCTTAACGTTGAACCCTTAGAAGACGGTAACACAATTGCCGGCATTTACAAAAACAAAGCCGATCTAAAGGATAAAGTTATTAAGGTAAGGGGGGTTATTACTAAGTACAATGCAAATATCATGAACAGAAATTGGATACATATTCAGGACGGATCAAGTTTTGGCAATCATGCCGATATTACTGTTACAACAAGTCAACCCGCTGCTGTTGGCGAAACCATTTTAGTACAAGGTAGGCTAACACTAGATAAAGATTTTGGCGCCGGTTATCGCTATGATGCTATAATAGAAAACGCTAAAATTACAGTCGAGAAAAAAAGCTGATTTAAGGTTAAGATATTTTTATACTAAGACCGCTTTTACCGGCGGTCTTTTTTTGTCCCATCGAAAAAAGCGTTATTAAATGCGGCTGGTTTAATGAAGATATAAAATTTCGTTAACAACCATCAATATCCCTATATTTTTGTTTTTTATATTCCTCATTATTTCTTATATGCTCTGGTACAACCCATCTGTGATATGCAAGATACAATATAGAAGCAACAATAATAATACTAACCAGCCACACTAAACATGTTTCGTTATTATCACAAAGTTGTAACGAGTTATTATTTGACAGCGAATCTTTTGTAACGGTTAACTGCAAAAGCAATTTATGAATCATTTAAATTTATGATAAACAATCTTTCTAATTGAATCAAATTGAAGATACGGATATTCTTTCCTTAACGCTTCAATTGCTTCACCTGCCCGCATTTTGTTTTCTCTCAGCTCTTTAAATCTTTGTCTAATTTGAAAATCACGAACAGATTTTTCGTTTATCAACCCTTTCTTTTGTAAAAGTTCATAAACTTCATTGCTTATCAGATCCGCTAAAGGATTATATATTTCAGACATTTTGTCTTTCCTTTCACTTTTGTTAAACAAACATCATATTTTAATATAATACTTCATTAATTCAAATATGTTCCTTGATTTCTATTATTATTGTCAGCTTCATGACAATTTACAATCATTTTATCGCCATTTTCTTAAATAGTGTTAAATTTATCCTAATTGGGACATTCATTCTAAATAAATATTTAAATTTTACAGATGCGCTTTCAATTAAGCTTTGGGGTTCATATTAACAATAACATGTTAAGATATTCTACGGGCCTTTTCAGTCAATTGCCCGACTTTTTTGCCAAGAAAAAAGGAAAGGTGTAGATAAAAGACTAAACAATTTTAATAACTATTTAATCTTTCTGATAAT
>CBEVZC010000225.1:0-3798 GCA_965554225.1 uncultured bacterium
AAACTTTGCAATGGGACCTGTATTCCAGAGTGCCTACGAAGTAAGAGTTCGGACAACAGCAACTGATAATAATGGACTTCCTTCACTTGGATGGTCTGGGAGTGGAGCAGTTAGTACAAAATTGACTCATATAGTCTTCACTAGGGATGCCAATGGGAGCTGGAAAACTTATATCAATGGTGTCGTAGATAGTTCGGGAACATCCTCCGGCGATTTTTCAAATTGGGATGATACTTTTAAGCTCCTTCTCGCAAATGAAAGTGGGGCAAGTTTGCCATGGTTGGGTGAATATTATCTGCTCTCTATATATAATAGACACTTAACTGATGTGGAAGTGAACCAAAATTATTCTTTCGGCGTCAATCATGAAACTATACCTTATCTGTTAAGCCAACCAAGTGAGCAATATGCATTTGTCGGCGATACGGTTTCATTCTCGGTTGAAGCTGTTGGTACAAATCCATTAAGTTATCAGTGGCAGAAAGACGGTACAGATATAGTTGGGGGCAATTCAAATACTTATAGTATATTTAATGTTCAAGGGGGTGATGCTGGTGACTATAGATGTATTGTATCAAATCCAGATGGTAGTACTGCAAGCGATACTGCTCAGCTACATATATTATTGCCTAACAATAGGGTAACAGATGGTGTAGTTGCTTTATATACGTTTAAAGATGGAAGTGGAACATCAGTCTCGGATGTTTCGGGTTTTGGTTCTCCTCTTAATTTGGATATTGATAGTCCATCGAAAGTTTCATGGGATTTGAATGGTTTAAGAGTTAATTCGGAACTAACTATTCTATCTGGTACAGCGGCAACTAAAATTTATAACGAATGTACATCGAATAATGCACTAACGGTAGAAGCTTGGATAACCCCGGCAGATACGTCACAGACCGGACCTGCACGTATAGTAACAGTTTCACAAGATGGGCTTTATAGGAACTTCTCACTTCTTCAAAATGGAAGTAGTTACGAATTCAGAACAAGAACTACCGGTACGGATGATAATGGCGTCCCTGCATTATCAAGTCCTTCCGGAATGATTAGTCAAGATTTTCAATATGTAGTATATACATATAATAATGTAGATGGTGCAAAACTATATATAAATGGACAAGAAGTGGCAAGTATGAGTGCAAATGGCGATTTTTCTAATTGGAACAATACGTACAGGCTTTCTCTTGGAAACGAATTAATAGATTCCAGACCTTGGTTAGGCTTGTTAAACTATGTGGCTGTTTTTCCTCGTGTGTTAAGTCAACAAGAAATAACACATAACTATGAAATGGGTCCATTTGGAGTAGTTAATTCCCCCGATAATCTAACTTTAGTATCAAATAATTCGGGTCTAGTTGCTTTTAGTTGGACAGATAATTCAACCAACGAAGATGGATTTGTTGTTGAACGTTCTGAAAATGATTTGTCAAATTTCGTCATACTCGATACATTGGCAGCTAATACGACAAATTTCGTAGATTCAACTATACTTAGCAATACTACTTATTTTTACAGAGTTAAAGCTTTTAATTCATTAAATTTTTCTTACTATAGTGATACATTAAGTGTTACGACAGTCATTGTTCCAATTAATGCACCGGCCGATTTAGCTGGTTCATTAGATCCTCAATTTGGAGTTCCTGTATTAACTTGGGCAGATAATTCTAATAACGAGAACGGTTTTGTTATTGAGAAGAGGAGCACTGTTGTCGGATCCACTTTTGAAGTAGTTGACACAGTTGGAGCTAATATAACTTCTTATATGGATGCTAATGTAAATGATTCTACCTCATATTTGTACAGAGTTTATGCATTTAATCAGGACACAATTTCTCAATACAGCAATGAGTTTTTAATTGATGTGTTAGTGGGAGTTGAAAAAGAAGAATCGTTACCGGTTGAATTTAGTTTGAACCAAAATTATCCAAACCCTTTTAATCCGGCTACTACAATTAAATTCGGATTACCGTCTCAGGCAGAGGTGAATCTTTCAATTTATAATTTACTTGGTCAAAAAATTCTTGACCTTGCTAAGGGAAATTATTCTGCTGGATGGCATACAATCAACTTTGATGCTTCACAATTGACTAGTGGAATTTACATATATTCAATTTCCGCTCATGGAAATCAGGGGAAAAACTTTGTTCAGAGTAAAAAAATGATACTGTTAAAATAGTACCATAAATAAATAACCATGCTTGACCTCAAGTAATAAAAGCCGACCTTGAATGAAAGGTCGGCTTTTTTATTTTAGGCAACATACTTTAATATTAAAATACGTAAAATGAAGGAATATAGTCCCGCTATATTGGTAACTTTTCTTAGCATAATATAATTGTATCAATTTCTTACATTCTAATTTTGTATGTTTCGTTTTAGAAAAAAGAAATTTTTATTTACCCTATTTATTGCTAAGAATTTTGATACACATCACAGCTAAGATAAGTTTATCAAGTATATTCTCAAATTGATAATTTTTATTGAGAGGCATAATCTTTGCATAAATAATACTATATTTATTCACTGAAATAATGAAAATAACTTTTTATATTTAACTCTTTAATATCTGTTTGTTTATGAATAAAATTCCGAAATATAAATTTTACTTTGCGTTTGCCGATTTAGTCGTTTTAACTATATCCTTTATTTCCGCGGCTTATCTGGTACGGTATGATAAAACTTTAAATATATGGGGTTTTATTGATTTGTCTTATCCGATTCTATTGTTGTTTCTTGTAGCAACTCTTTTTTTTATTTTGATTTTTCAAATAAACGGTCTATATAAAATTAACATCATATTGAACCGTTCAGCACATTTAACGGCAGTAATTAAGTCGTTATATTATGGTACTTTAAATATTGTCGTTATTTCTCATCTAGTAAAATCATCCGATATATTAGATTCTAGGTTAATAATATTTATTTTACTTTTGATTGCTATCCCAATGTTATATTTGTTAAGGGTGGAGCTCTTTAGGAACTTACTTTTACGTTATAAGCAGCAATATAAAAGTAATGTTGTTATTGTTGGTGATGGAAATGCGGGAAAACTTTTAGCTACAAAATTACTTTTTGAAAACCCGGAAGGGATAAATATTTTAGGTTTTGTAAATGATAGAGAAAAGAATCAAGAAGAAATTGTACATGGAGTAAAAATATTAGGAGTTATTGATGAGCTGGGAAAAATAAAAGATCAATACAAAATTGACGAAATACTTATTGCTATTGATAATATCAAATATGATAGACTTCTTGAAATTTTAGATATTTGCAAAAAGTTAAAAGTTGCCGTCAAGCTAAGTTCCGAATTGTTTGATATAGTAACGCAAAAGATTTCTGCAGAAAAGTATGCCGGCATTCCTTTCTTAAGTATTTCGCCTTTCTACAATAGTAATCTTATGCTTGGTGTGAAAAGGTTTTTTGATACAATAATTTCAATCTTTGTTTTAATAGTGCTTTCTCCATTTCTAGCATTAATTGCAATTTTAATAAAGCTTTCTTCCCCTGGACCTATTTTATTTAAACAAATTAGAATCGGAAAAAACGGAAGACCATTTAACTTTTATAAATTCAGATCTATGCGAGTTGTAAAAGATGACGATGAAGAACGAAAGCAAAAAATGATTCAATTTATGAAAGACGGAGTTCCTGCAGGATCAAGTGCGAAAATAATCAATGAAAACAGAGTTACGTGGATTGGTAAAATTATTAGAAAAACTTCACTAGATGAAATCCCACAATTATTCAATGTTATTATTGGCGATATGAGTTTGGTTGGACCACGTCCTTCTTTGC
>CBEVZC010000226.1:0-3784 GCA_965554225.1 uncultured bacterium
TATTATGGGTTCCTATTACTTAGATCAAAACGGCGACGGTTTACCGGATTACTTCTTAAATTTTGGTCCCCCTTGGTATGAGCCGGATAACGGTGCACAAAGGCCCAAAAACGGAGATCAGATTAATATAATGGGTGGATTAATTAACAACGATTCAATACCAATGGTGATTATTTATCAAATAAATGGTGTTGAATGGAGAGATTCAAATTCTATTGGAAGCCATTTAGGCGGAGGCTGGGCGGATAGAAATATGTCCGATTCACTTTTTATCCATTCTACGTTTGATGATGAAGATTGGATGCGGGTACAGCCGGGCTGGTATAACGGCAGCGGAATGCACGGCGGCGGTATGATGACCGATTCTTTATTCTTCCGGATGATGGAGGTATTTCCTCAAAATATTCCCTTTGCAGACAGCGAAAATGTATTTGCAGGATATGAAATTGGTGTGTTTCTTCCCGACGGACAGAACAATATGTGGAATGGAGGCGGATGCGGCGGTATGATGAATTTTAATTCCGATATAGATTTTAATCTTCATTTTACTAATAAACAAATTAATGAATCCAATGTCTCTGCGGGTAATATACATGCTAAATATTGGGATTCACAATCCAATAGTTGGCAAGATATTCCAAATTCCACAGTCAATGTTTCAACAGGAACGGTAAATTTCAACCTAAGTAGTGTAAGTAACTACATTATTTTAACATCGAACCAAGTAACGGGAGTAGAAGACGAAGGGAATAATAAATTGGTTAATAATTATAACCTAAGTCAAAATTATCCTAATCCTTTTAATCCTAGCACATTGATTAAATATCAATTGCCGGAAAACGGTTTTGTATCTCTAAAAGTATATGATGTGTTGGGAAAAGAAGTCGCTACTATTATTAATCAACAGCAAACAGCAGGTAATTATTCAGTTAATTTTAATGCGGCGAATTTAACAAGCGGGGTATATTTCTATCAGTTAAAAAGCGGAAACTTTGTACAAGTAAAGAAAATGATCCTCCTTCGTTAAAACTATGGAGGATTAATAATTTCACGGGTGAGCATACAGGTAATACTCACCCAATAATAAAAAGTAATAAAAACAAGGAGAAGTAAAATGAAAAAGTTAAGTAAAAAAATCAGTCTGATAAGCGGCTTACTAATAGCGCTTTTCATGTTTCAAGCTAATCTTTACGCTCAAAACAACAACATGAATCAAAACATGCAAAAAAATATGCAACATATGATGCAGCAAAATATGATGAATATGCAGCAAATGATGGAACATATGAACCAAATGAACTCACGAATGCAGGGCATGATGCGGGGAATGAATCAAAATATGATGCAGGGAAACAAAGGTATGATGGGCAACAAGGGCATGATGCAAGGTAAAAAAGGAATGATGCAAGGTAAAAAAGGAATGATGCAGGGGAATAAAGGTATGATGAACAACATGCATCAATCACAAGGTATGATGGGCATGATGCAAAACATGAAAATGATGTCAGGAAATATGGACCAAATGCTGGAGCAAATGAATCAAATGATGAAAAATAAGGATATGATGAAAAATGCACCTATGATGAAAAACATGAGTGAAATGATGGGTAATATGGATAAAATGATGAAGAATTATGATAATATGCTGAATTACCTTGAATCTCAAAATAAAAACAAAAATAAGTAGAGAAAATTCAATTCATGAATATTCTTGTATAATTAATAAATACAAATTTTATTACCAGACTCAGATATAGATTCTGAGTCTGGGTTTATTTTAGCTTATAATTGTTTAATAGGGACATATTACTATTTACTTATTTAAGTTTAATAAAATAAATAATTAATTCAAATTTTTGTAAATAATAACTGAATGAGGTAGAGAGTTGGGAAATCTATTATTTTTTATTTCATTGATTGCAATGATTTTTTCATGTTATAATTATTTCCTTGTGTTAAAGGGAAATTCAAAAAAACTTAAAGTTGCTCGTAATAGTTTTTATATTTCAGCTTTTTCAATTTTAATATCATCGTTTTTATTAATGTATTTCATTTTATCACATCAATATCAATATAAATATGTGATGGAATATAGCGGGAATAATCTCTCCATCGGTCTATTAATGTCTTCGTTTTATGCTGGGCAAGAAGGTAGTTTTTTGCTCTGGCTCCTTTTTATGATGCCGATTGGAATCGTTCTGATAAAAAAATTGAAATCTAATACGCCTCAAGAAAGTTCTTTTATGATTTCGTTTTCATTAATTGCTATATTTCTAAATGTACTTCTGTTGCCCGGTTTAAAAAATCCCTTTGAAACAATTTGGACTAATGGCAACTACTTGCCCGTGGCCTATTTTAACAGCTCAATATTAAAACTACAATATTTTCAACATTTTATATTTTCTAATTCGCAAAACTCCGGTGATTTTGTAAAAATAGGTCCGGAATTATTAAATGCATTGAAGCTAAATGGTATACCAATTACACAATTTATAATTGATGGGAAGGGACTTAATCCATTACTTCAAAATTTTTGGATGCAAATTCATCCACCTTTGCTATTTATAGGATTTGCAATGTGTGCGGTACCTTACTCGTTTGCCTTATCTGCATTAATTAGAAATGAATACAAATCATGGGTAACTCGTTCATTGCCCTGGTTGGCTATTAGTATGACTTTATTAGGATTAGCTATTATGATAGGAGGATATTGGGCATACGGTGTTTTAGGTTGGGGAGGATATTGGGGCTGGGATCCGGTGGAAAACTCATCCTTGGTCCCTTGGATTATTGGAATTGCTCTAATTCATACTTTACTTATTCAAAAAAATTGGATGAAAGGTAAAGATATTGGGAAGTATGTTAAAACTAATTTAACTCTATCTATGTTAACATTTGTATTTGTAATTTATAGTACCTTTTTAACTCGAAGCGGAATACTTTCAGATGCATCTGTTCATTCGTTCGCTGAACCTGGTAAAGCTACTTATTTAGTTTTAGTAGTATTTATTTCATCATTAATATTTTTAGGTATTTATTTTTTGAAAAAAAGATGGTCATCAATAAACTTTAAGGTAACCGAAAGTAGAATAAAATTAAACAGGGAAAACGGCTTGTTTTTTGGCGCTATGTTCTTAATTGCTATAGCAATAATTATAACTACAGGCACATCCGCCCCAATATTCGGTGTAACCGTTAAAACTAGTTTTTACAATTTAATGAGTTTACCGTTTGTAATTTTGGCGGTTTTGCTTATCCCAATTACTCTTATCATTAATTGGAGTGGAAATAAATTAAAAAACTTGTTTAAATTACTTTTACCACAATTAATTATTTCTTTAGTATTAACTATCGCAATTTATGTTTTACTAAATATACGCAATCCATTCTTTATACTTCTTGTTCTCGGTTGCTTGCTAACCTTATCGATGAGCATTTCAAAAATAATTGAATACCTAAAGTATGAACCTAAATTAATTGGTGGACCGCTTGCACACATAGGATTATCCGTTTTTATTTTAGGCGTTCTCCTTAATGCATTATTCAAAACTTCTACTGATATAGATCTTGAGTACAAAAAGGCAACAATTGTAGATAATTTTATTTACACATATACAGGCTATCAGCAAATTGAAGGAACAAATAAATTTAAATTCAATGTTAAAGTTTCAAAAGGTGAGACAGAAATGAATGCTTTTCCGGTAATGTATAATTCAAGCTACAACGGTAATATTATGAAAGAACCGGACATTATTACCGGGTTATATCAAGATCATTATATCTC
>CBEVZC010000227.1:0-3765 GCA_965554225.1 uncultured bacterium
TCATAATAAATTTCTTTTTGTAACTAAATGCACTTGTTAAAAAATAGTAAATAAATAAGAGCCGGATTATGAAATTAAATAAAATGTTTTCTATCATGATGGTGTTTGTTACTGCCATCAGTATAAATTCACAAACAAAAATTAAAACTGAAGCTGATGCAGAGATTGTAGAATACACAAATAAGGATGGTTTGCCAACCACTAACTTTTCAAACATCGTTCAAACAAAGGATGGTTATCTCTGGATATCCAGTATTGAGGGGACCTATCGATTTAATGGTTACGAATTTGAAGAGGTTGGTGAAAAATACGGTGTGCCTAAAACCCAGGCTATGTATTACGACTCATTAAAAAACAAACTCTACTTTGCTTCACCCAAGAACTTTGTAATTTTTGATGGAAACCAATTTAGGACTTATGGTGAAAAGGAGGGTTATAGAATTAATGGTTTAGAAGGTCAAACAATTAATTTTGTGCGTGCTGATAGTAAAGAAAGAATATGGATTGGCTCATCAACACCATTTGTTGATAAAGAGTTTAACGGTGGTCTTACAAAATTTGAAAACGGAGAATTCACAGTTTATGATACAACAAATTTTCCCCTTCATAATGCAAGCTCTTTTTTTGAAACACCTTATGGGGATTTAATTTTTTCATCCGTCGGTAGAAACACAAGAAGTGGAGAAGGAGCATATATTGCTTTGTATAAAGAAGGCAAATTTTCGCTTATTGACGAGTCAAAAGGAGTAAGTCTTCAGAGAGCCTCATTTATTAATAATGATTTAAACAGAATTGTAGATGAAGATGGAAACACTTGGATAGCTTTTTCCGGAGTTTGGCGTATTGGAGAAAATTTCTCCATTTCTAAATCTGGAGTTTTAATGTATGATGGGGGTTCATTTAAAGAATTCCGTGGGATCAAATCTAACTTGACCAATTTTACTGGAATATCATCTGTTCATTATAATTCCCAAAACAATAAGATTTATGCAACTACATATGTACCTAATGTAGAATTATTAAATTCAAATAACAAAACAATATTTGAATTTAATAAAGATCACTGGGAGGTTTCGAACATCATTAAAAAGATTGGTTCGATAAGAGGATTGAAAACAGGAAAAGAACTAACAAACTTACCATATGTGGCTACATTGTTTGTTAATGGTAATTCGTATTTCCCAGATTTATTAAGTTTTATTGTAACTGATAAGGTAATTGGAGGACAAGGTTCTCGATTCACTAATCAGTTTTTTACAGAGAGAGATGGTAAATGGTTAAAAGTTGATGCTTCAAGCGGAGTTCCTATAAAAGAAATTAAAGATGGTTTATTAATGAATACCTTAAATGGTTTCGGAATTTACTACCCAAAAGATTATAAAGTATTTACTAAAACAGACGGATTTCTCTTTCCGAATGCATTTATCCCAAATCTATATTCAGACAAAAATGGAATTGTTTGGATTACTTATTCATTAGCAGATTTACCGGCGTACGTAAGTCTAAACAATGCGGGTTTGAATATATGGGATGGTAAAAGACTCCACTCAATTACTGAAAAGGAAGGTTTATTGAGCAATGATTGTTTTGATGTATTTCAGGATAGCCAAGAACGAATTTGGATACCTTCAATTAAAGGTGTATTAATTTGTCGCGAAATAAAAAATAGCAAAGGTGATTGGCTGTTCAAATATGAAAAAATCATGAGCAATAAATCGAAAAAATATAACTCAACCAAGGTTATCGAAACTACAAGAGGTGATATTTTTACTTTTCAGGAATCTGTTGGTATCAAAGTTAAAGATTATAGATCTAAATTTTACCTTGGAAAATTCAATGGTGAAAATTTTGTTGAAATTTCCTCTCCATTTGATGAAAAATTGAAAAGAAAGAACGCTCAATTTTTCCAATTAAGAGAATCTCCAACCGGAGAATTACTACTTGAAGGAATGTTTGCTGATAAAAGAGTTGAGCTGACAACTGCCAAAACCCACATTATGTTTTTTGATGGGAAAAACTGGAACAAAGCTCCCGACAAATGGGATGTACCCGAAGACCAATTACATTATGTTGGTACTTTACAAAATGGAATATATTATTTAACAATTAACGGGTTCTATAATTTTAATGGAAAAAGGTTTATCAATTTAATTGATAGCGTTGATGCAAATGCCGATTTTACACTTTTGAAAGGGGCGAGTGTTGCAGGTACAAAAACTGATAATCAGGCTGATGGAAAATTATTTATAAGATTGAGGAACAGAGGACTTGTAATTTTCGATGGTAAAAACTTAGATTTTTATACTAAAAAAGATGGATTACCTTCTGCAAATCTGTATAATCCTAATCCAGATAGTAAGGGAAATATGACTTTCTCACATCCTTCTGGTGCTTTGATTGTTCGTGATAATAAATTTCAACCATATTATGACGATGCAAGCGACATAACGGGCGGTGCAAATGTTACAACACTGGACGGCTTTGGAAATCTTGTAATGCATTACAAAGGAATTGGGTTAGTGGTTAAAAAACAAGATCAGAAAAAATATCCTCTAAAGTTATCATCAATTGCGGTTAACGATGAATTATTTTTCTATCAATTTCCAGATGACTTTTCATATAAAGAAAATTCGGTAATTTTTAATTTTTCGGTACTGAATTATAAAGATCCACATCAAACGAATTATGAGTATCGCTTAGAAGGTTACGATAAAAGTTGGTCCAAACCCGGTAATCTTCCATTTGCACAATATCAAAATCTACCGCCGGGAGATTATACATTTCGTGTGAGGGCGATAACATCAAATGGAATAAAAACAAATGAACAATCTTTCGCATTTGTAATAACACCGCCATTTTATAATACATGGTGGGCCTACTTAGTTTATATATTAAGTGGCATATTGCTTTTATATTCAATAAGAAAATTTGAGCTTAAAAGGCAATTTAAAAATGCAGCAATAAAAGAAAGTAAGTTACGTGCAGAAGCGGCAGAGCTACAAGCAAAGGCAGCAGAAGCACAAGCAAGGGTAATTCAAGCAGAAAATGATCGTAAGTCGAGGGAATTAGAAGAGGCAAGATCTCTCCAATTATCATTATTACCTAAAGATCTCCCAAAACATGATAAGTTAGAAATTGCATTTTATATGAAAACGGCCACTGAGGTTGGTGGGGACTATTATGATTATTCATTCAGGCCAGATGGATCCTTAAATGTTTGTCTGGGTGATGCCACCGGTCATGGCATGAAAGCAGGAACATTGGTTTCAATGATGAAATCATTATTTACCGCTAACTCGATTGATAAAAATTTAGTTGACTTCTTTATATCATCTAATGCAGCTTTGAAAAAATCTCATATGGAAAGAATGATGATTGGTTTTGCAATGCTTAGCATTAATGATGAGTCAGCAGAAATTGTTAATGCCGGCTTGCCATCTTTGTACCATTACGTAAAAAGCAAAAATGAAATTAATGAATTAGACATTCATAGCTTACCTTTAGGAGCAATGAGTAGTGATAATTACACGCCAACAACAATTAAATTAGCAAAAGACGATGTAATTCTAATGCTTACCGACGGGTTCCCTGAGCTGCAAAATAAAAATGAAGAATTATATGGCTATGAAAAATTGGAAAAATCTTTTGAAAAAGTAGTTGAAAAATCACCAAATGAGATAATAAATTATTTTAAAGATGAAGGATCAAAATGGGTAGAAGATGAAGACCCTGACGATGACGTAACGTTTGTCGTCATCAAGGTTA
>CBEVZC010000228.1:0-3690 GCA_965554225.1 uncultured bacterium
ATTGAAAGGGAAATTGATCTTGTTGAGGAAGTTGCAAGAATTTACGGCTTCGATAGAATTCCCGCAGTTGAAAAGGTGTCGGTAGCTTTGGAAGAGAAAATTGATCAGACGAAGTTTGACTTTAAATTAAGAAGACAACTAACCGGCTTGGGATATTACGAAATTATTACAAACTCACTGCTTAATGAAGAGAACGCAAAATATTTTGATAATCCGATTAGCGTTCTTAGTCCGCAGACTATTGAAATGTCCCACGCTCGAACTTCTTTAATTCCCGGGATGCTTCAAACAATTTCCGGAAATATAAGAGTAAAAGAAAAAAACTTAAAACTGTTTGAAATTGGGCATGTGTTCAAATTGAACAATGGAAAAGAGGTAAATAGTTTTGATGACATAACTGAGAATGAACATTTATTATTAGCTGTTACAGGTAAAAAACTTGAATCGGTTTGGTATGATGAAGATACAAAATTCGATTTTTATGATCTGGCAGGAACGGTAGATGAATTATTAAGAAAAAATTCTTTTGATAAATATTTATCGGACAATTATATACTAGACGAAGATAAAGTATTCGATTTTCATATTGAGAAAAAATTTAAAAAAGAAGTTATAATTATTGGCGGTAAAGTTAAAAAGGAATTACTCTCAAAATATAAAATTGATCAGGATGTATTTTTATTTGATTTTAATTTGGATTTATTACAAAAAATTAACACAGGAGAACCGGCATACCACGATTTGCTTAAGTTCCCAAAGGTAGTTAGAGACTTTGCTTTTATTTTGGATAAAAATATTCTGTATAGTGATATAGTTTCCGAAATTAAAAAAGGAAGTTCTAAGTTGTTGAAAAAGATAAAGTTATTTGATATTTTTGAAAGTGAAAGTTTAGGTGCGGGTAAAAAGAGCATGGCATTCCAATTAGAATACTATGATGAAGCCCGGACTTTAACAGAAGAAGAAATAGAAAAAGATTTTTGGAATGTTATTGAGAGAATTAAATCTAAATTCAATGCAGAATTAAGAGGTAGTTAATTGACCGATACTTCAAAATATGATTTATTTCTAAAAGAATTAAATTCATTAGAAAAAATGATTAATTCTTTCGTTCAAAAAAATAATGAATTGCTTGAAACAAAAAAAGTTTTAGAGAAAAAAGTAACTCAATTGCAAAATGAGAATGAAGTTCTTAAATTGAAAATTGATGAACTTGAAGGTAAAGTAGAAGAAGTATTAAATAAAAGAGCAGATTTAATCGATAATAATAATATTAGTGATGTTGACAGGGAAGCATTAATTAGTCATATTGATGACCTAATTGAAAGGATCGATTATCATATTCGTTCTTAAGATTTTAGTTTAATCTAAAATCAAATTACATATTGTTTGTATGATGGAATTGACATTAAATGACTGAAAAGAAGAAGCTAAAAGTAAAAATATTTGATAGAGAGTTTTCATTACTTGTTGAAAACGAAGACGTTGCTGCTGATCTTGTAGAATACGTAAATAAAGTTATGGAAGAGACTAAAGAAGATTTGAGTGATCAATCTTTGGAAACGATAGCTATTATAGCAGCTTTAAATATTGCATATGATTTATCTTTGGAAAAAAATAGTTTTAGAGAGTTTAGCATTCAAGCTACCGATAAAATTAAAAAGATAAAGCTTCTCCTCAATGAATCAGACCTTATGTCAACAACATCATAATTTTAAACCGCGCTGTCAATTCTATTAATGAAGAACTAACAAAATAGAATAGGGTTATTGACTCAGAGCGTGTATTACAGGCCTCATTCCTTAACCGGAATTTCGCATCTGCGGAACAGTGGAAGTAAAAAGCGTTCGGCGGTTTCCCACATTGTTATGGAAGATGTTCTTCCATTACAGATTGACAGTTGCGGTTCATATTTATCTTTTGTGGAGGTACTATGGAACTGATGAATCCTATATATGTTGTTGGTATTGTTTTAGTTGTAGCTGTTATAATGTTCTTTCTCGGTTGGACGTTAAATTCCAAAATTGGTAAGTCTTCGTTAAGTCGCGCAAATGAAGCTTCTGAAAAAATTATTAAAGACGCAGAAAAAGAAGCTAAGAATATCAAGCGCGAAAAATTACTTGAGGTAAAAGATGAATGGCTTAAAAAGAAACAAGATTTTGATACCGAAATTAACAGACAAAGACAAAAACTTCAGAACTATGAAAAAAATCTTGATTCAAGAGAAGAAAATTTAGAAAAGAAATTTGATCTCGTCATTCATAAAGAAAAGACTAGTAGAGAATTAGAGAAAAATCTCGTTTCGCAAAGAGAAATTATTGAGAATAAGAATGCACAACTGGATAGACTGATTCAAGAGCAGAATATTCGTCTGGAAAAAACTGCTGCTCTCTCGGCAGACGAAGCTAAGAAAATGTTAATGGAAAATATGGTTGAGAAGGCAAAATCCGATGCTTCTCAATTTATTAAAGATATTAGAGACAGAGCAAAAATTGATGCTAAAAAGGAAGCACAAAAAATTGTTGTTCAAGCTATACAAAGAACTGCCGTAGACCATTCCGTGGAAACAACGGTTTCCGTCGTTCAAATTCAAAGCGATGAAATGAAAGGTAGAATAATTGGAAGGGAAGGCAGGAATATTAGAGCTTTTGAAGCCGCTACCGGAATTGATGTAATTGTAGATGATACTCCCGAAGCGGTTATTCTTTCCGGGTTTGATCAATACAGAAGGGAAATTGCAAGAATTGCTTTAGATAGACTTATTGCAGATGGCAGAATTCATCCGGCTCGGATAGAAGAAGTTGTTAAAAAAGTACAATCCGAATTGGACGAAGAAGTGATGAATGAAGGTGAAAATGTTCTGATGCAGTTAAATCTTCACGGTGTTCATTCTGAGCTTGTAAAACATATCGGTAGAATGAAATACCGATCGAGTTACGGTCAGAATTTATTGCAGCATAGTATTGAAGTGGCTTATTTAACTGGAATTATGGCAGCTGAATTAGGTTTTGATGTTGTTCTCGCTAAAAAAGCCGGTTTAATGCACGACATTGGTAAAACTGTCGATAAGAGTGTTGAAGGTCCGCATGCTCTACTTGGATACGATTTAGCAAAGAAGCATAAAGAGCACCCTATCGTTATTAATGCAATCGGTTCTCACCACGAAGATATTGAAATGGAACATCCTATTTCAGCCTTGGTTCAAGCTGCAGATGCTATTAGCGGCGCGCGACCGGGCGCCAGAAGAGAGCCTTTGGAAGGTTATGTAAAGCGATTGGAAAATCTTGAAAGTTTAGCAAACACATTTGACGGAGTTGCTAAAACTTATGCAATCCAAGCCGGCAGGGAGATACGGGTTGTAGTTGAACCGGATAAAGTTGATGATGATTTTTCTGATAAACTTGCTTACGATATAGCTCAAAAAATTCAAGATGAACTTGAGTATCCCGGACAAATAAAGGTTACGGTTATTAGGGAAGTAAGAAAAATTGCTTACGCAAAATAATTTTTTTGTGTAAAGTTTCTTTAGTTTTGTCATGCCGGTTTCCGATAGAATCGGAAGACCGGCATCTGCTGAATAGTACTGTTTATGAGATACTAGTATTCGTCTTAAGACTAAACCAAACGACAATCCATTCTTTGTCGGTAAATTAATACCCGGTCTCACAATCTTTAAAGAGCTATTTACCTAAC
>CBEVZC010000229.1:0-3687 GCA_965554225.1 uncultured bacterium
TATTCTAAAATTTTTATGCCCAATAAGTTTGCCTAATTCAGACCAATAGCCTTTAATCGAAATAAAAAATTCCGGACAAGATTTATAATTATTATCTAGATAAAGTTTTACAAAAATATTATTCTTGCTCGGAAATTCAATTTCATGTTTAATACACGAAATTGCCATGTCTCCAATTTTAAACACTCTTTTCGCCAAAATCTTAGAAAATTTGTTAGACGAAAAAAATATCATTCCAGCGAGTTTTCCCTCAGGATAAAATCCAGAAGTGATATGTAATCTGCCAACATCCTCAAATTCATTAAGATCAAAATACAAACTCATATTTTCCATAATTTTCAAAAAGTTTTCCCATTCAATCCGTTCATGCCTGTTTGTTAGATATTCCCGCCGGTATGGTATATTATGAATTATTTTATCTAAGCTAATCCCTCTTTTTTTACAAGCGAGAAAATTTGTCTGTAAAATTTTACAGGAAACTTCTTTCTGTATTTGTTCACGTTCAGACATTCTAGATAAATTTGTTTTTGTGGTTATCTAGTTATTAATAATAATTGAAGATAGAGTAATTTTAATATTTTTTGTTTGGATAAAAATTTATTCTAAATAGAACTAAATTTTTCAGTATAGACTTGAGAGATTAGTGGTGTAGAAAACAAATTGAAAAAAATCTAAATTCCATTTTAATCATAATACTTCTCTGCTTAATTGTCAAGAAATATTTGTCTGAACAAAATAGGACAGGTCTTATTTTTGCAAACCGTTCTAACAGTTGTTAGTCATCCAATAATCAGACTTACTCCCCCGAATGGTGTTAGCAGTGCAAAGAATTTTATTCCGGATAGTGCGCAGGTATAACGAGAAAAAGAGAAGAGTACGATACCTACAAAAATAGTGTAGAAGGGATTTGTGAAATTATTCTTTATGTTAAGAGAAAATGCAAACAAAACAACACATGAATTAAATGATATAAAATTCCGGTCCTGTATGTTTCCAGCATTTCCGGAGTAAGAATTTATTTTAATCCGTGTTCGCCGAATGCCCCAAGAGTAACGCCTAAAGCTCCCATTGTTGCCGCTATTATTATCTATTTCCTATTCATATTTTTCTAAGTATTATTCCTAATTTCATACTGAGCGAGGTCGAAGATTTTTTATTACTTCCTTTCTAACTTCCGGAAGTTGTGCCACATATTCTTCCGGAGTTTCAGCTTTGTACTTCATAAAATTATATTTACTTTGACTTATGTTAGCCAATTCTTGTTAATTGAATAATTAGAGAACCAGACAAAGAAAATTCAAATAACAACAACTAAAATAGGCATTGTAACAGCTTGTGCGGTCCCATATATTTCTACTGATTTTGTAAAGAAAACATTTTGAATCATTTGCGGTACAATTGCAAATAAGGAAATGATAAAAGCCATTTTTGATCATTTATTTTTTAATATCAAGCCTTATGTACCTAAAAATCCAAACAATACTGCAATTGCAAATACAATTTCCGTCCATAATGGATAGCTTTTAAATAAATCTTGTTCTGCGGCTATATAAGGCATCAAGTGCTTCTTTGGAAATAAAGGAATGCATAAAAAAAGAGGCAACACCCATTAAATTCCACAATAAAAATAGGATGCTAACTATCCAAAACCAGACTGGTATTTTAATTGCCCGTTTTCCATAATTATTTTACTTTATCGTTTTCATAAAAACTTACCATCCACTGAATTCCAAATTTGTCAGTAAACATTCCAAAATATGAATCCCAAAAGGTTTTATTCATAGGCATCATTATTTTTCCACCCTTCGAAAGTTCGTTAAAAAGTCTGTCTGCTTCATTTTTATTTTCAGTATTTATTGAAACGGAAAAATTGTTTCCTTGTTTAAAATTGGCACTCCACTCTCCGCTTGTATCACTTCCCATAAGCATTGTGTTTCCAATCGGAAATGAAATGTGCATTATCTTTTCTTTGTAAGATTCAGCAACAGGAAATTCAGGGCTTTCCGTCATATCCTTAAATTTACCTATGTGTTCAAATTCTCCGCCAAAAACGGATTTATAGAAATTAAATGCTTCTTCACAGTTCCCGTTAAATGTTAAATATGTGTTTATTGTTGTCATAATTTACCCCTTTATATTAATTTTTCTTAGATGACACGCATTGGTCATAGTTTTTGGAATAATGACACACTTGCGTCATGTTTAATAGCAATTGTAGTGGTAGTATTCCAGCTATTTTGTTAAACTTTTAACTTCCGCTAAATGGTGTCCCAAAAATTCCTACAGCAAGCTCTGCCCAAACCAGGAGGAGCATCACTACAATAATGGCAGAAAGAGTAATCCGGTATTTTTTTGTTCGCACTTTCTTAATGACAAAATCAATGGCAAATCCGGTGCTCAGTAGGAGAATAGCAGCGACAATAAAATCAGATGGAGTCCAATTAACCTGATTGGTGAATTGCATTGCTATTAAAGGTATAATCAATAACAATACAGTTGAAATGATATATTTAATCAGTCTATTATTTTTCATAATTTTATAAATATATTAACCGTTTTTTGTATAGCTTCAAAGTTAAATATCTATGCCCAATTAGCTATCTCTATTTTCTTAAAATTTTCTCCATTTTTCTACCTCTTGCCAATTCATCAACCAATTTATCCAAATATCTTACTTGTCGGGTTAATGTATTATCTATTTCCTCAATTCGATAACCGCAAATAACTCCCTTGATCAGCTGGGCATTTGGATTTAATTTTGCTTTTTGAAAGAATATTTCAAACGTCGCCTTTTCATCAATTAATTCTAGAACTCTTGATTTGTTAAAACCGGTTAACCAATCTATCACTTGAAGCAATTCGTCTTCGGTTCTTCCTTTCTTCTCCAACTTTGTAACATAATGAGGATATACTGAAGCAAAAGTCATTTTAGCGATGCGTTCATTGTGTTCGGGTGTAACTTTCATATTTTATTTTTCCTTTCTCATAAATTCAAATGCACCCTTTCTAAGTTGGATTCCATACTCCAAATAGGCTTTCAGACAAGCAAGAAAATTTGCCCATCCTTCCGTATTTTGTAAAACCCATTTAAGGTTATCTTCATTAAATTCCTTGCCATTTTCGTTAACTCTTACCAATGTGCTTTTATCCGGCAAGCTTTCTAATGTTAGGGTTACAACAGTTTCCGGGTCCCAAACAAATGAAATTGATCGATTGGTTTCGATTTTAATTTTATTGATGGGAAATTTATCAGCAAACTCAGGAAATTTCCAAATTATTTCTTTTCCTGAATCCAATCTTCCGCTACTTTCGGAAATGAAATACTTTGTCATTTTCTTGGGATTAACAATCCCTTCAAAAACTTCCTCAATTGGTTTTTGAATTTGTATAGTTGCGTTAGATTCTAGTTTCATAATAATTTCTTTTTGTCTATTGTATTGATTTATCCAAATTAGTGTTAACATCCCAATATACACATTGTATATAGCAGGACTATATGTTATATGTGGTTGATTATAACGCAAGATATATGAATGCATATGAAAAGACAAGAAAATTTAAATAAATTCCAAAAGAAAATTATAATTAAAAAAATATTTAAATAAACCAATAAAAAGTAATTTGTGTAAATATTTACCGACCGCGTGGCACTTTCCTGTCAAACAAAAAGAAAGTTGAAGCGGCACC
>CBEVZC010000230.1:0-3655 GCA_965554225.1 uncultured bacterium
ACTTTACTAATAATTGAATAAATAATTTTTGTAGATTTATTTAATTAAAATTATTCTTTATGAACATATTTGATATCAAAAATTCCAAATCAGAACTAAAGGAAATACTCAAAGAGAATAAATCCCCGCGAGCTAAGTTTTTATAAATCCCGACGACCAGGGTGCGGTAAGCAGAGACGGTTTAATTGCCAAAGGTATTTTAAAACCTCCGTGAATAAATACACTTGAATTCGTAAATGACCTAATTGGACGAATAAAAGAAGGGAATGGGAAAAGATTAGTAAAGACTAAGAACAGTGATTTTTAACACAATATATTTGAATAAATACTGCATATTGATATTATTCCTTTTTCTTATAATTTAAGAATAAAATGGATATTCAAGAGTTAGAAGTTCGGAGTCAAAATCTTAACACAAAACTAAAAAGTGAAAAATCCCCAAGAACTACACTTTTTTATCTAAATGATTTTCTAAATTATTTAATTTCAATCGATGATAATTCAATGTACGAATGCTATCTCATTAGCCATATCTCTCAATATATTCATCTTATAAAGTCTTTTACTCCCATAGGAATTGAACCGGAATATGTAAATGAAATTTTAAGCAGCGCAAAAGCTTTATTAAATATTAAGATGTTTGAGCAGTATCGAGGTAGTTTAAGTAATGCAATTAATGAACTTGAGAAGAAAAATATTTTTCTGCACAATATATTAGAAGGAAACAATTTAGATCAGGAAATAAATGATACAGGCTCTGTTGCTTTTCCGGTTTCAGAAAAGCATTCATTCGATAATAAATATTTTGGAATGATAGAACATATAACCATTATACTAAGAAAAGAAAGTAGAAAAGGCGAAGATGTTATTACCGTTATTCCAAGTCAGGAAAACTTGGAGAAAAGATTATCAAATCAAATATTGACCTCATGGAAACTGGCAAAGGAGTTTTGTAAAAAATACATACATAAATTTTATCCCCGGCATGAAATTATAATACGTTTTTCGGAAAAATTCGGAAATTATGTGGGAGAATCGCTCGGCGTTGCATTAACAATAGGATTTGTTCAGGAAATTCATAAATTATATAATTTACCAACAGATATTAATATAAATAATTTAGCCGTTTTTACAGGGGGAATTGATAAAAACGGACACGTGAAATCTGTTTCAACAAAAATAATAGAAATAAAAACCGGAACAGTATTTTTCTCTCCTTCCAAACTTTTTGCAATTCCTAAATACGACGAAACTGCAGCAAGAAATAAATTAAGCGAATTAAATAATAAATATCCCAATAGAAAATTAAAAGTAATTCCCATTGAAGATATTAGCGATTTGTTTAACCGCCGGGACTTAGTAAACATAGAAAAACAAAGCCTGATAAAACGGTCTTCCAAAGCTCTTAAAAAAAGAGGCGTAACACTTACCCTATTACTTATTCTTTTGGGTATTTTCTCTTTTAATTTGCTAAAATATTTAGATAGTAACCCAACTAAATTGATTGATAATAAAGGAGAATTGGTTGTAGAAAATAAATATGGGAGAACTCTTTTTACCAAACAAATAGCGTATAAATCACTAATTCCTAAGGCAACCGGTGAAACTAAGTATTTCAGAAGATTAATAGATGTTGATAATGACGGAACTAACGAACTGCTTCTTATATATGAAAAACTCAACAACCGGAATCAAAACAAAACAGAGGGAAGATTAGCTTGTTTTAATAATCATGGCAAACTAATATGGAGTTATCTTTTTTCAGCAAAAGTTAAAACAAAAAGAGAGTCTTTTACATCTGATTATAGATTCGAACGTATCTTAGGTATTACGAAAAGAAATGGTAAAAAGACTATTTATGCTGCTGCAAGGCACAGTGAATTTTACCCAACAGCAATTGTAAGTTTGGATGCAGGGACAGGAAAGAGAGTCGGCGATATTTTCTGGCATCCGGGAAGTATAACTTTTGGAGCAATTGGTGATTTTAATAAAGATCATATACCAGAAATTATACTATTTGGTATTAACAACGGCATGGAAAGGTCAGCATTAATGTCAATAAATCTTGATGAATTGAACGGCAGAGCGCCCTCTAAACCTGCTTATTCTTTTATTGGTTATCCGATAGCAAAATTCAACAAATATGTATTAGTTCCCAAATCGGATTATTGCGCCTATTTCAAAAATAGATTCAATGTACCTGGAGGATTAGGATTTCAATATAAAGTTAATAAGTTGTTTTTCATTTTGAGAGAGAATAGAAATATAAATATTTCAACAGCACTTGGCTATTATGTAGATAAAAATTTATTAAATCCTGAACTTATATTAGGAGATGATTTTCAAGTACGCAGAGATTCGTTAGTTGTTCATGGGAAATTAAATCCCCCGCTTACGAACACAAAAGAGTATGAAGCAATTTTACTTAGTCAATTTGAAGAATGGGACGCAAAAACCGGAAAATTTGTTAAAATGGTAAAGAAATAGTTTAGAAGCGCTGTTGTTCCCGCTAAAGCGCGGGCCTGTTCACATGGGGAATCTCATAAATAGAACGAATTTAGAGAAACTGGTATTACAAAAATATGCCCTGTGATTTCGTTTCGCAGGGCCAACCTCCCATGGCAATCTAATAAATCAAAAAAAATACAATTAAACGCACACGTCATTCCGGTTGACGAAGTCATATCGGAATCTCATAAATAGAACTAATTAGGAGATACCCCGCCAAAAATACGGCGGGTAAACTAATATCCCTGCATCCGCAGAAAACCGGTATAACAAGATACATTATAAAAGAAAAGTAAAACAAAAAAGAAACGACTTCCCCAAGGCAGAACTTATTAATCTTTGCCTCAAAACAGAACAAATTTTATGATGCATATCACAACTTTTCAGTAGTATTCTTATATATTTTATTTACTAAATATTATTTAGTTCGGTTAATAAGGGATTACGATAAATCAGGGATGATACTGAAGTTAATTATTTTTTTTTATAACTTTGTGATACGATTATGGGCGAAAATCTTCATACACTTTTTATTAGGTTACAAAAAAATAAATTGGACAGAAATGAATTAAACCAATTAATTCAATACTGTTTAAACATAGCAACTTCGTATATCATATTTAAATATTTTTCTTCGGGCGAATCAAGATTTAATTATGATATTTCCGTGCAGGATTTAGCCGTTGATTCTATAGCACCATTATTTATAATTAACGGAACCGGTAAAATGGGACTAATTAACTCACTTTACAATTGGAACAATGATATAACCAACAAACATGAAGCTGCTTTCTTTCTGAATAAAATTGTGTGGAACAGAGTTGAGCAAACAGTTGTTAAAATTATTAAACAGAAAGATCCTATTTTTGCTAAGATTCATAAAAATTTATCAGCTTGCGTATTAAATTATAATTTGGGAAAAATAAATTATTTCGGCACTTTATATATTGTTGGCAATAAAGTAAAACAAATCTCCGGTAAAGTAATAGATAATGACGAATTTGAAAAATTACCGACTTATTTATTCACGAAGAAGCAGTTTGAGTTATGTAACGGAATTTTAACTTATTTAATAAATAACACTGTTTTTTTTCCTGCAATACCAATGAGTCAACTAGTAAAAAGACTAAAAGCATTACACTTTGCA
>CBEVZC010000231.1:0-3641 GCA_965554225.1 uncultured bacterium
AAGCGGCGGGAGCAAAATACGGAGAAGTTAGTCCCGGCGCAGACAATGCATTGACTGACGGGAACTGGGTTACAGCGCCCGCATGGCCGGCACACCCGGAATGGATGAAACAATTTCTGAAGGTCTTAGGCTCAACAATAGAACCATAGGCAAAATAATTACATTAAGATTAGCTTAATCAAAAGTGGGATAACTATTATTTATCTTTTTGATTTTTAATTCAATAAATTATTATCTCTCGTTTGGAGTTAAACAATGCTTTAGAAAGGTAAATTATTAATTAAAATTTTAGAATTATTAATCTATTAGCTTAAAGCCTTCACTGTGAATATTAATTATTTCAATTGACTTATCATTTTTTAAATAATTTCTTAATTTCACAATATAAACATCCATACTTCGCGAACTAAAGTAGCTGTCGTTTTTCCAAATTTTATTTAGTGCTGTTTCCCTTTTTAGTATTTGATTTTTGTGAAGACATAGTAATTTTAATAATTCTGCTTCCTTTGAAGTAAGTTTTACTTCATTGTTTTTATACTTTAGAATTCTTCTGTTGAAATTAAAATTATATTGACCAATAATGAACGAACTTTGGAGCAAATTATTCACATAATTCGAGCTTCTTTTAAATATCGCTTCAATCCGTAATATTAGTTCCTCGGTATTAAATGGTTTTGTTATGTAATCGTCAGCACCTAGTTTTAATCCTGCAATTTTATCTTTCTGCATTGATTTTGCCGTAAGAAATATTATTGGAATGTTTGAAAAAGAACGAATTTCTTTTGCCAATGTAAATCCGTCTTTTTTTGGCATCATTATATCTAAGAGACAAAGGTCAATTTGTTTTGAATTAAATTTTTCCAATCCGTCTTCTCCGTTTGAGCTATGTTCAACACAATATCCTTTTAATTCTAAAAAATCTTTGAGGACTGTAGAAAGATTTATGTCATCTTCAACAAGTAATATTTTTTTACTATTTTCTTTCATTGTGGGGTAATTTTATTGTAAATTCTGTCCCTTCGCTTATTTTGCTTTTAACATAAATTTCACCAGAATGGGAATCTATTATTTTTTTAACATAACTTAAGCCAATTCCGTGACCATTAACCTCATGAATATTACCGGTGGGAACTCTAAAAAAGGTGTCGAATATTTTTTTCTGATCTTTTTTTATAATCCCAATTCCATTGTCTTTAATTTTAATTATTAATTTATTTACAGTGTCTTCTGTCTCAATAAATATTTCCGGCTGCTTTGAGTTATACTTTAATGCATTATCTATTAAGTTCGAAATTGCATTTGAAAAATGAAACGGATCGACACTTACAACTTTTTTTTGAGCATTAAAATTTTTGTGTATTCTGCAATGTTTTTCATTTAGCAGTAATTGGGAATTAGAAATTGCTTTATCAATAATAATGTGAATATTCGTATTTTTTCGGTTTAGTTGTATTCCTTGCTTTTCGTAGTTTGCGGTGTTCAACAAGTTTTCCACCAAGAATTTTAGACGATTACTTTCATTTTTAATTATATCTAAATATTTACTAACAATATTCCCATCACCGCTAATAGAAGATTGATTCAAATTTTCTATTGACAACGCTATTGTGGATAGAGGGGTTTTAAATTCATGCGTAATATTATTTATAAGATCATCTTTAATTTCACCTATTCTTTTTTGGTTAATTAGAATAGTAATTATTTTGAAAAAAAGAAAAATTATTAATAGTATAACAATAACCGAAACTAGTAGCATAAAGAAAATTCTTTTCATAATGATTGTACTTGTATTTGGGAAATATACTAACAAGTAATTGTGTTCTGAAAAAATATTGTCCGGAAATAGCAAAGTTGAATATATCTCTGATGGGGGAGCTGAGCGAACTGATTTATTGGAACTGAATAAAAACTTGGAGTCTTTCGATTTTTTAACCTTGAAGTAAAACTTATTAGTTATTTCCCGGTTAGCAAATTCTCTTTTTAATAACGAGAAAATATCAGAACTATCTATCCTTTCTTCGAAAGAATTTGGTCTCTTTGATTCAATTAACTCATCAAGCACATCTTCAACAATTCTCTTTTTAGAAGTAAGAAATGTGTCTGACTTACTAATCCATTTTACGTTTACTGTTTTTTGTCCTAATGAATCTATTGTAACCGTCGACTCTATCTTTTCGTTTTGATCATTATCATTGCTGTCGGAAGCATGAAAATTATATTTGAATTTCGATCTTTGATTTCCTATTACAATATTTTTATTGATAATAGTATTATTCGAGCTTGAATCTATGTCTTTTAATGTTATGTCAGTATCTGCTTTGTTAAAAACGAATATTTGACGTTTCCCTTTTCTGTTCAGGGTTTTAATTAAAATATCGGCAGTCTCATTTTTATCAATAAGTTCAGCAACTCTAACAAGCGCTTCGTTTACTTGTCTTTTGAATTTATCACGTTCTATATTAAATGCATTGGATATCCAATAAAACTGAACCGCAATTAATCCGATTACAGCAAATGTTATTAATCCGATAATAATTTTCAAATTTATCCCTTTCATATTTCCAAATTTAAGACAACGAAAGTTCTAAAACTTATTTTTAACATTTTTTAACATTTATTAGGAATATTTTAACAAATTTATAAGCAACAAAGTTATAGTTTTGATGTTAAAGAAATTGTAACTAACAATCTGAAGGAGTAATCATGAAAATCAACACAATAATATTTTTTATACTTATTGCAACTTATTCCGTATTTGGACAAACAGAGAAACCGCTAAAGGAAAAACTGGAAAAAGTAACCGGAAAAGTCGAAAAAATAACTGTAAAAACAGATAAAGGAAATTTTACATTTGAGGGTGCTGAAGCAGAAAAATTATTAAAACGCATGCAACAAGTCTCTCATAAAGTAAAAGTTAAATTCCTTTCCGATGACGCTGAAAATTTATCTGTCGGGAAAGGAACTAAGATTATTGTTTTTGATGACGAAGATGCCGATATCGATTCGGATAACATAAACGTATGGGTTGAGAAATTGAAAGATGATGACGAACATAAAAAAGATGTCAATGTCGAAGTAAAAAACGGAAAGAAATCCCTGACCGTAACTACAAATGAAAATGGTAAAAAGAAAATAAAAGTTTATACAGGCAAAGATGCGGATAAATATTTGAAGGAGAATAAAGATAAAGATGTTCATCATTTAAAATTAGATAAAATTAAAAAAGGACAGAAATTGATTTGGATAGAAAAGGAGGAAGATTCAGAAGATAACGATGTTGGCGAAAAGATTGAAAAGAAAATTAAAGTAGAAGATAAAAATGGAGTTAAAACTATTACGGTTACAACTACGGAAAACGGGAAATCAAGTGTTAAGACTTATTCCGGAAAAGATGCCGAAGAATTTTTAGATAAAATGGAAAAGGATAGATATCTTAATATTAAGTTTGAGGGTAACAACCGAGCAGGGAAAAATATTGAGAAAATTATTATCATGGAAAAAGAGAAAAAAGATAAAGATTAATAGGAAAAACATACCTTCGAGGTTGTTAATAACCTCGAAGGTATTGGTAAGACATTATTTCAGAAGCATCATTTTCTTAACTTGAATATTATTACCTGCTTTTAATTGATAGAAATAAA
>CBEVZC010000232.1:0-3620 GCA_965554225.1 uncultured bacterium
TTCTTTTTCGCTTAATTTTTTAACCGGACGAAAATAACTTGTTGAAAGAATGCCCCTGTCAACAGGAAGCAAATGAGGTGTAAATTGAACTATAGTTTCATCACCCGATACTTGCTCTAAGGTTTGCTGTATTTCAATAGTATGTCGATGGGTTTTGATGGCATATGCTTTAAAATTATCATTCACATTGGAAAATAGATTTACCGGCTTTGATTTAATGCCAGCACCGGTAGTTCCGGATTTGGAATCTATAATAATAGATTTGGTATCAACATATTTATTTACCACAAGGGGAGCCGAGGCCAATATGGCACTTGTTGGATAACATCCCGGGTTGCCAACTAAATCAGCCTTTTTAATTTTATCCGAAAATAATTCAGGACTACCAAATACGGCTTTTTCTATTCCTTTGGCATAGATGTGCTCCATTTTATACCATTGTTCATATACTTCTTTAGATTTGATTCTAAAATCACCGGAAAGATCAATAATTTTAAATGACTTGTTTGCATTATTTTTTACAAAGTTCATTGAAACACCATGCGGCAATGCTAAAAAAGCTACGTCCAAATCATAATTGTTAATTTCCTTTACTGATTTTAATTCTTGTTCTTCAATATCTTGAAAGAACGGATGAACTTCGGAGAATTTTTCTCCGGCTCTACTTTCCGATGTTATAAGAGCTATCTCCACATCAGGATGATTTTTTAGAATTCGAACTAACTCAGAGCCTGTATATCCGGTTGCTCCAATAATTCCTACTTTTATTTTATTCATTATATTTAAACTCTTTTACTGATTCTTGTAATACTTCAAGGATTCTTTCTAAATCTTGCATCGGAATATTTAAAGCGGGAACTAAACGTAATACATTACCTGCCGTAGCATTTGCCAGCACACCTTTTTTTAACATTCCGGCTGCGAGTGGTTTTGTTTCAAAATCGAACTCTATTCCAATCATCAAACCTTTTCCTCTTACTTCTACAAATCCCGGAAGGTTTAATTCTGCAATCTTATTTTTAAGCCATTGTTCTTTTTCATTTGCTTGTTTTAATAAATTTTCTCTATCAAAAACCTTTAATGTTGCTAAAGCTGCAGCACAAGCTAAAGGATTACCTCCAAAAGTGGTTCCGTGATCGCCAAAATTTATGGCTGAACTTACCTTTTCATTAGATAATATTGCACCGACCGGCACACCTCCGCCTAATGCTTTTGCTAATGTCATTATATCAGGTTTAACTCCAAAATGTTGGTGGGCAAACATTTTACCTGTTCTACCCATTCCACATTGAACCTCATCAAAAATTAACACAATCTTTTGCTCATCACAAAAATTTCGCAGCTCATTAAGAAAAGCTTCATCAGCGACGTTAATTCCACCTTCGCCCTGTATTGGCTCAATAATAATTGCTGCGGTTTCTTTATCTGCAACTTTTTTAACTGAGTCAATGTTGTTGAAAGGAACTTGTTTAAAGCCGGCAGGAATTGGTTCAAAACCTTCCATCATCTGTTTCTTTCCTGTAGCAGCAATTGTGGCAAGTGTGCGCCCGTGAAAAGCACCTTTAAAGGAGATAATTTCGCCACCTTTACCAATGCTATGCGCATATTTTCTGGCAATTTTTAATGCACCTTCTACCGATTCGGCTCCACTATTTGTGAAAAATACTCGTTCTAATTCTGAAAGCTCGACCAGTTTTTTTGAAAGTTCAACTTGTGGCTTACTTAAATAAAAATTGGAAATATGTATAAGTTTTGTTACTTGCTCTTGTAGAGCCTCAACCAATATGGGATGATTATGCCCAATGGAATTAACTGCAATGCCACCTAAAGCGTCTATATATTCTTTCCCTTCAACATCCCAAACATGGCTGCCTTTGCCATAGTCTAATGTTATAGGATATCTTTTAAATGTCTGCAGATAATACTTTTTATCCAACTCTGAAAAATTCTTATTATTCATAATTTTCTATTTACTATTTTTTAATTAGTGTACCAAATTCATTTTCGTTTATAGATAATATTTGCTCCGGTTTTGTTCCGTTAATTATTTTTGCTGACTCAGTTCCTTTATTAATAGCGTTTTCACAAGCTTCTATTTTGGGCATCATACCGCCTTGTATTACACCATCTCGTTTTAATTTCTCAAGTTCATTTAAACGAATATTTCTAATAAGCGATTCGGGATTATCTTTATCAATCATTAAGCCGTCCACATCTGTTAAAACAATAAATTGTTCTGCACTGAGAGCACCTGCAAGAGTCCCGGCAAAAACATCACCATTAATATTGAATCCTATCCCATTCTCATCTGCCGCAATACAAGCAATTACCGGAATAAAATCATTTTCTAATAACAAATCTATCAGTTGTCTATTCACTTTTGAAACATTTCCAACCCGTCCTAAATCGATTAACTCTTCTTTTCCATTAATAACTTTTTTATGCATCCGCTTTTCAGCGATAACTGTTTTTCCATCTATGCCAGACAAACCAACTGCTTTACTACCCAAAACATTTATGGTATTTACCAAATTACTATTAACCTGACCCTTCAGGGTCATCTCAATATATTCAAAAGCTTGAGGCGTAGTAACTCTATGTCCATCGATAAATTCAGATTCAATATTTACTTGTTTCAATATTTTCTTTATAAACGGCCCACCCCCGTGTGAAATAATCACATTATAACCTTTTTGTTTTAAAGAGATAATGTTTCTTAATACTTCTTTTTGCAAAGAAGCATTTGTCATAGCGTTTCCACCATATTTAAATAATATTATCGGTTTCTTCATTATCTTATACTATATTTTTATTAAATGCCTAAAATATATTTTGGATTTATACAATTAGCAGAATATTTATCTATTTCTTTAAAACTACAAACTCCCGGGTAATCGCCAAATTTACCTTCAATATCATTAATAATTTGAAAATGGAGATGTGGCGGCCAATTTCCATTTTCCGATTCGTTACCCAATTCAGCAAATTTTTCACTCTGTTTTATCACATCATTTACTTTAATGTTTTCTAATGATTTAAGTGATAAATGACCATACAGAGTGTAGAAATCAACATTATCTATCGTATGCTTTAAAATGATTGTAGCTCCATAATCACCAAAATTATTGTTGTTTTTGAAGCTATGAATAACAGCATCACATGGCGCAAAAACAGGTTCCCCTGCTTTGCTCCAAATATCAACTCCCAGATGAATTGTTCTAGAATTTTGGTCATCTCCACCAAAATGAACGCTTTTTTTATATATGGCTCGATCTTCGAGATAACCACCATAACCAATTTCAGCATCATTTTTGAGTAAAGTTTCATCTATGTAAGTAGAAAGTGCATTTGTACTATTAATTATTTCTGGTGTTAATTCGTTGTTTTCTTCTGAAAAATTAAACTTATATAACCTTTTATTTTTAAGATTAATTACATCCGAAAATTTTGATTTATTTTGAGTGAGAATATTTTTCAGCATTAAATAAACCGCTTATCAATAAATTTGGAGTTCAATAATCTAGCGACAGCCATATAATTTGGTTTAAATGAAATAGTATCGCCGACTTTATACTTCTTTTTGCCGTCTTTTAACTTATTATCACCTACATCAATTACAG
>CBEVZC010000233.1:0-3576 GCA_965554225.1 uncultured bacterium
ATTTTTGGTCATAGAGGCGAAAAGATTATTGAATCTCTTGTAAAGAATAAATGGGGAAAAATAATATAAAAATATTATCAAAACTTAACATAGCTTTGTTATTCAATTAAAAAAACATAACTAACAGAAAGGGAATGTCATGCAGTTACAAACCTATTTAATGTTTGATGGAAATTGCGAAGAGGCAATGAGTTTTTATAAATCTGTTTTGGGAGGCGATTTTGAAACGGTGAGTTATTTCAAAGACGGACCTATGGAAACCCCGCCCGGAATGGAAAATAAAATCATGCATATGGATTACCGTGTTGGAGATATAATAATAATGGGCTCGGACGGACTTCAAGGTGAACCGCAAAACAACCGTGTCCATCTTTCGCTTTCTTTTGATACTACCGAAGAAGCACAAAATATATTTGATAAATTATCCGAAAACAGCAAAGTGACATATCCGTTTGAAGATTCTTTCTGGGGTTCTAAATTCGGAATGTTTACCGATCAATACGGTATCCATTGGATGATAAGCGCTCCATTACAAAAGCAATAGATTTTTACGAAAGTTGAAGTTTGTTTAACTGAAAAGAGGTAATTATGATTTTAAAAACAACCGGTATTGACCATCTTAATCTTGAGGTGAAGGATTTGGATGAGTCCGTTAAATTTTACAAGGATCTCTTTGGTTTCGAATTGAGAGAAGATCAGCCTGAAGAAAATTCAAAGATCATTGGTAATGATGCAGTAAAGCTATGTCTTTACGAAATTCCCGGGTTTACTAAATACGAAAAAAACGGATATCATCATTTTGGTCTTCATATTAAAAACTTTGATGACGTTTTGGATAAATGCAAGGAAATGGGACTGAAAATTTATTACGGCGGACCATTGGAATGGGAGCATTCAACATCTATCTATATTCAAGACCCGAACGGTTATGAAATTGAATTAACAAAAGTATTTGGCGGCGGAATTTAATTCTTAATCATCGGTCCAATTTTGTATATTTAATTAATTAGTACACCGTTGAACAACAATGTTTTTTAATTTCACTAAACTTAAGAACTGCACAAAACCCGCATGAATAAAGGCGTCCGGTTGATTTGAAGGTTATAAAGCTTTATCTAGTGTACTATGTCCCGTTTTTCAAAACCGTACTATAATACTCTTCTCCTCTTCCACCGGATAACCGGATGTAAATCGAATCCAAATACCTTTTTGCAAATTTTTTAACCAAATTCCTTGTTAAAGTTGTATCTCCTTCAAAATTAAAAAGAAAATAATTTCCATATGGCATTCCAAGTGCCGAATGTGTGTCAAAACCTCCATTGTCATCGACTGTGAAGTAAAAATAATCTCCAGCGGCTAAATTATGTGGCTTTGCTCCTAAGACAACGAGTGAATCTAAAAATAACTGATATGGAGCCGGCTCAATTGATTCTGCTTGGCCCCAAATAATTGTTTTAGGGATACGATATAACACATCATTATAGAGACGAATAATATTATTTGGTTGGATTTTTAATTTGAATGAATCATCTGTTACTGTTATTAGGCAAAGAAGCTTTTTGCCATTAATAGAGATATCAAGATAATATGATCCTACTTTCAAAGTAGTTAAATCAAAATCTGCAGTAGCGGGAGAAAAAATAGCAGGACCATTATTAGAAATCAATAAATCATTAAATGCAATTTTAAATGTATCTTTTTCTTGCGTAATGGTACTTACTATTTTAGAACCACCCGGCGAGTAAGTTTTTTCAGTAGAGCAAATTAGTACAACATTACGGTTTTTAGGACTAATTTCTTCAATAAGCCTTAAAGTAATTTTTGAATCTATTGGTGAAAATGGGACTATAACGTTATCTGTCAGGAAATTATTATTTGGATTTGTTATAGTATCGTTTTCCTTGCACCCAAAGAAAACCATTATGAAAGTAAAAGAAGCCAAAAAAAATAAATGCTTTCTCAAATTATTTACCCCAATGCTTTATAACGGATTGTTATAGCGAGTCAGAAATATTCTATCAAAAACTCTTTTATTTTATTAAAATCTAATGGATGCCTATCAGTAACATAAATATGCATCGCATTCAAGTTGTTAATTTCTTTTTCAATTTCACTCAACTCAAAGGGGAATGGTTCTGGGCGGTTATCTTTGCGAACGACACTAGCTCTATGTCTATTAAATAAAAGTAACCAGTCACCGTAAATAGAATCGGAATTATGAAGTAACAGTATATTAAAACCACGTCCATCATTTGCTTTAACATTTCCCCAGGCTAGTACACTTCTTTTGTAAATAAATGGTAATCTAAGTTCTCGCCTTGTTAATATTCTACCATTATCTTTTATTTTCACATCTCGATAAAAATCTTCTTCAACGATCGGCTTAAAATCTATCTTGATTGTGTTAAAATTATATTCAATTGTGTTTAAAAAACTATTGCTATCAAAATGACAGACGACTTTCTGATCATCACTTTTGCTATTTATTTCTTCAATAAATTCTTTTATGGGAGCTATAATATCTTTATGATATTGAAATCTTATCATATTTTTAAATTCAGTGATTTCTTTCTCTCTTTTTTCCCTTTTGAGTCGTTCTTGCGTTGCTCGCTCAACTTGTTCATTTCTTTTAGTAAGAACTCTGTCAATAAAATCTGAGTTATCGTTTTTGGGTAAATTTTCTTTTTCTAGATAACTTTTAATTTCTTCCCAGTTTTTTGATCTTTGTTTTGTATCCTTTTCGAGCATTCGCATTATAAGCTTAGCTATGACAGGTGAAACACTTGGATTGAATTTAGTAACATTAGCAGGATTTTGGAATAAATGTACATTCTTCCATTCTTCAAAATCTCCTTTAGTAACTTCATATGGAAATGCTAGTGATGCAAGTTCATAAAACACAATACCCATTGAGTAGATATCCATTTGAATTGTGTTCTTATCTAACTTCCATCCTTCTGGAGCTAGAAAAGGGAGACATCCAATTCCTTTAAAAGTTGATGTGCGTGTGGCTTGAGTAACATATTTTGATAAACCAAAGTCAGAAATTTTTAAAACATTATCTTGAATAAGAATATTATCAGGTTTAATATCTCTGTGAATTAGTTTTGAATTAATGGCTTCCATTCCGCTAATTAATTGGTCAAACAGTTGAATTAATTCTTCGTTGCTAAAAAAATTACGCTTATTTTTCTTTTCTTGAATTAGTTTTTCCAGAGTTCCGCCCTCTGCATATTCCATAATTATGTACATTGGTAAATCTTTATATTGTATACCATCGTGAAAGAAGTAGTATTGAATTACATTTTGATGGGATATTTCTTGCGCTAGTCTTCCTTCATTAAATAACGATTTTAATACAGTATCATCAACAAAAGGAGTGCTAAAAGTTTTTAATGCAAAGAGTTTTTTTGAAGTTTTTTCTTTTATTAAATAAACATCTCCGAAACTTCCACGACCTAAGAATTCAACAATACTGTATTCTTTTGCATCTTGATCGTATACTATTGTGTTTGGTCTTATCATATAATTTCTTTAGTGTTATAACATTATATTCAGTGGAATGCATCCACCTTT
>CBEVZC010000234.1:0-3549 GCA_965554225.1 uncultured bacterium
ATCTGTTTCCGCAATTAATTTAAATGCTACTAATTTTATATTTTTATTAACAGACCAATTTTTAATATTATTTATAAGTTTTTCGTTCCTAGTCAACTCAATAATAATTTTTTCAAAATCAGAACTCAATTTATCATCCAACAGCAACTTTAGGTGTTTTTTATTTGCGGAAATAGATATTGGAGAGTAATCACTAACCGCAGCTAAATGAATTATATAATCAATACTATTGTTCCTTAGAAACGATCTCAATTTATTTTTTAATGATACGAAAGAATTAAAATTAACAATATTCATTAACCGTTTAGGCATAATTGCAGTTTCAGATTTTAGATAAACCACATCTACACCATTAACAAAAAGATAATCAGCTATTGAAGCTGCAGTTTTACCGGTTGATAAATTTGCTATATACCGCACTCCATCAATATATTCCGTGGTTCCGCCGCCTGTAATAAGAACTTTCTTCAGATTTGAATTATTATTTTTTACTAATCTTTTTATAATTGAATTAAATATCAAATCCGGGCTTAATAATTTTCCTACACCTTCATCTCCACATGCAAGATAACCATCATCTGTCGGTAGTATTTCAATTCCCCAACTTTTAAGTTTCTTTAAAGAAATCTGAGTTGCAGGATGATTAAACATCTTAGTATTCATTGCGGGAGCAATCAGATAAGGTTTATCAAAATCATGGGCAAGAAAAAGAGAAGTTACCAGATTATCACCAATTCCGTTTGCAAATTTATTTATGGTATTTGCATCAGCCGGAACAACTATTATTAGATCAGCCCACTTTATCAGATTAATGTGACTCATCATTTTACCCGTTTCAAAGGTATCCGAATATACTGTAGCATTTGTTAACCCTTCAAGCGTTGCTTTACCGATAAACTTGAGTGCAGAATCAGTTGTTACAGTTTTGACTTCAAACCCGTTTTGTACTAGCAAAGAAATTAAGTATGCGCTTTTATAAGCCGCTATTGATCCGGTAATCTTAATTAAAATTTTATTTTTTAACATTGTCAATCAACCTCACTTTTCCTAAATACGCTGCGCCGAACCTTCTTCCAAATTTAGATTCGATGTAATCGACCGAAAAGCCATTTTTACTTAATCTATTTTTTACTTCAACATCACTTAAATTCGATTGCAATAGTTTTGGAAACAATATAGCCTTTCTCCTTTCATTTTCCGTCAATCTTAAATTCCTTGAACTTAATGCTAATCCGTCTTCTTCCCTAACAGTTGGACAACTTACGATATTCACTTCCATAAAAAACGCTTTCACCATTCCTTTTACCAACATTAATTGTTGATAATCTTTTTCACCGAAGTAGGCATTCGCCGGATTAATAATATTAAATAATTTCATTACCACAGTTAGCACTCCTTCAAAGTGCCCTTTACGGAATCGACCACATAGTTTTTTGCTAAGATCAGTTTCTATTACTTTATACTTGTAATTATCCACATAAATTTCTTCCGCTGAAGGAACAAATAAAAATTCAATTTTTTGTTCTTTTAAAATTTCAATGTCGGTTTTTAACCGATCCGGATAGTTTTTAAAATCTTCTGAGTTATTAAATTGAGCCGGGTTAACAAATATGCTAACAACCGTATAATCATTTTCCTTTTTTGATCTTTCAATCAAACTTAAATGCCCTGCATGTAAAGCTCCCATTGTTGGGGCAAATCCAATTCTTTTTCCTTCCAGTTTTCTTAACTTTTTTTTAATATCAATAATTTTATAACAGATTTCCATTAGTAACTTTCCTCTTCGGATGGAAATTCTTGGCCTCTTACATCTTTCGAATACATGTTCAATGCAGTTTGTATAAGGTTAAATCCATCAAAATATTTGCGCAAAAATTTTGGACTGAACGAATTTGACATTCCGAGTAAATCCTGAAAAACCAAAATTTGTCCTGATGTGTGCTTTCCAGCACCGATACCGATTGTTGGAATGATGATTTCATTCGTAACTTTTTTCGCTAAATCAGACGGAACCATCTCAAGTACGATTGAAAAGCATCCTACTTGCTCGAGAAGTCTTGCATCCTCCAATATTTGTGCTGCTTTTTCGTAGGTTTTCCCTTGCAGCTTGAACCCGCTAAGCTGATGAACAGATTGGGGCGTCAATCCCAAATGGCCCATTACAGGAATTCCGCTTTCAACAAGGAATTCAATATCGGATAAACTGTCATCGGCTCCTTCTATTTTAACTGCTTGTGCACCAGCTTTAAATAATTTGTCTACTGCATCCAGTAAATACCCCCTACCTTTTTTGTGCGCCAAAAAAGGCATATCGGCAACCATAAATTTACTTTTTAACCCTCTCTTTACAGCTGCTGTATGAAGCGTCATCATATCAACATCCGCATTAACAGTAGTTTCAAAACCATGCATTACCATGGCAACACTATCGCCTATAAGTACAGCGTCAATATCGGTATCGTCAATAATTTTTGCCGACCAATAATCGTAACAAGTTACCATTGATATTTTTTTATTTAGATTTTTGTACTTTATGAATTCTTCAACTGTCTTCACGGTATGCTTGACTCTCTCTTAAATTTTTGAAATAGTAATTAAAAAATTCATTATAAATCCCCAGAAATAAATCGTCCTTCAAAGCTGCTCTATGCATTTTGACCGTACCAATATCCTTCCTTGCAAAAGGTCCAGTTAATGGATTGTTAGATTTAATTAGATTTTCCATGATTTTTTCCAAATACGGAATCATAACTTTTTTAGGTAAATTTAATTCATTCACTATTCTATCTTCAAAAGATTTCCAAAGCAGCGTTGTAAAATTTCCTGCTATTGAACACCATGCGTGATAATAAGGTTTGTTAGTCGGATTTATTTTAAAACTTGGATTTGGTAACTCTGGAAATAGTTCAATAAATGTTTTTTTACCCATTTCTGTTATAAACGGGATTGTTTTGTAAAACTCACTTTTATAAAGTCTCTCTCCAAAGGTCATTAAAGGATGTGCACTTTCAGCTCCATCTATTGATTTGCTTCCTGAGAAATGAACAATTAATTTATCTTGAATAAAATTACAATTTTTTTGAATAAACGGTTCAATCGCATTATCGCTTATTGCTAGTAGAATTTTATTGCTTCGTAAAATTAATTCATCTAAAGTTAGGTCGCTATTTCTATCCCATTTTAAGTAGTCAATATTTAGATTATTAAAATAAAATGATAGATGAGATGCTAATCTTCCATTTCCTATTAAGAGATATCCGTGAACTTTCTTCATATCCGGTACTTGTCTTAAGATCAAGTCCTTACAATAATTTAGTATGGTTTAGTAGCTGTCTTTAAGATCAGCTCTTTTGTTTCGTATATGAAATTTATAAATATTTTGAAAGATTACAAAAGTATTTTTTTTCTTTTGGAGGAGCAGCATATTAACTATTTATTGACTTTCTACAGCTATAGGATTAATGTCTTTATAGATATTAAGTTTTTCTAACTCATTAGAAAAGTTAATAACATGATTCTAATTGGATTCCACTCCAATAATCAAAAAAT
>CBEVZC010000235.1:0-3548 GCA_965554225.1 uncultured bacterium
AAAGTATTTTTTATTAAACATTAAGACACCTTTAATTTTTGAAATTAAAGTAGGGGAAATATTTTGAAATGTCGATACCTAAATTACTACATCATGATTTTTTTAATTACATTGTATAATTAAATAAATTACAAAAAGTCAAAGTATAAGTAAAAATAAACTAAAGAAAATTAAGATTAAACAATAAAAAGAGAAGGGGTGTTATTTGATTGTTTTAGGTCTTTCAGTCGCCGTGCTTCTTCAAGATAACAAGGTAAAAGAGGAAAAGGGAACCCGAAAAGATAAAACTTTTTACACTACTTTATAAGCTGGAATCTAAAGAAATTTTGCTACTGAGTTGTTTTAACTCAACCGAATTTCGTTATCAATGAATTCTTGATAACTAACAGCTGTAATCTTAATGTACAAAGTGAATGAAGAATTTTAAGAAGTAAAAACTAAATAAAAGTCCTCCGAAGTGTCATTTACTTCGGAGGATATAACTTTTAACATCCCTACCTAGTTTTTTTACTTACTCAGTATCATCTTTTTACTTGTTGTAAAATTATTTACTCTCATTGTGTAGAAATAAATACCGCTAGATAAATTAATTCCATCGAAGATTACGTTATAACTTCCGGGTTGTTTTATTTCATTTACAAGTTCTTTAACCTTTCTTCCTAAGGCATCATAAACTACAATACTAACATTGCCTTGGTCTTTTACACTATAACTTATTGTTGTAGTTGGGTTGTAAGGATTAGGATAGTTGGAAATTCCATACTCATAATTGTTATTGTCAACTAACATAGCTCTTTTTTCGGATTGTTGTTCATTTTTAGTATCTCCATAACCTTCGTCACCGTAAACAGACCTCCAATCATAATCACTTAGTGTAGCATCGGGAGCATAATAAGCTCTAACATCGTAGCTAAGTAAATTAGTAGTACTGGTATTGGTGGTGTAAACATAAATCGGGTCAGTCCAACTGTAAGTGTGAGAATTAGAACCGGTACGGTTAATGGTTGCTACACAAACTTCGGAAGAAAATTTTGTTTTACGATAAATCTTATACTTAGTTACATTTGAGTTGGGATGTTGACTCCAATAAACCTTAATGTGTTGACCGGTAACATTAGTGTTAAAGTGCTGGTTACGGTAAGAGTTTGTGGGTCTGCCAATAAAATTAGCTTCGTAATTTTCATGAGTAGTAGGGTAAAATGTTTTACTGCGACTGGTAAAATTACCCGGTGTCCACTTACTAAATGAAAAACGAATGCCGTTTATTGTGTGATCAATTGCATAACCGGAAATACCAGTATTTTCAACAACATCAAATTCAGTAGTAGGGGAGCTGTAAGTTGTACCGTTAACCTTTATTGTACCGCCTTCTTCTCCGCTTGAGTGTTGGTTTTTGAAGGTTATATTACACACTTTGCGTAAACCGGCTTCTAAGGTAGTATAATTATCTGACGAGCTAACTGAGTATGTTGTGCTTCTACTTGTTGAAAAATTAGCTCTAGAATTTTGATATGGGATTCTTTCCCATTGGCTGGGATTACTTCCCGATGTACTCCAAATATAATCATAACTATTGTAACTTTGCTCTAAAGCTTCTAACCCAATATTATCAGCACCTTTAACTAGTTTATAATAACCAGAAGTTCGAGTAGTATTATCAACTTTAATATTTCCCGCACCGAAATTGTTTTTTACAAATACTTTAAATCTAATTGTAATATTTTTTGTCTCAGTATCAGCATAGTACCACAATCCCCTACTCCAATCGTAAGCCATCCATTCAAAAGTTATTGTATGACTACCTTGCGAAATTGGAATATCTACGTAAGAAGGATTATTTGCACCGCTACCATCTTCGTTACTGGGAACCCTACTGCCTCCGTCAATTCTGTAATGTAAACTTGAAGTCCATGGGTCACCCCCAAAGGAATAAGAAATATAATAGCGTACCGTTTTTGTTGTTGTCCCGGGGCTCATTATGGCGGATGATGGACCGGATACACTAATTCCAACTGCAAATACTTGGTCACTAATTAAAACAATCAATAAAACTAAAAAGAATTTTAAGAAATTCATTACATACTCCATTTTAATTTTAACTGACCATTTATTATATTTTAAAAGCAAATAAGCAAGAAGTTATTCTTCTTTATAAGATGGGCAGTCTTATAAGTTTTATTTGCAATTAAGGAGACGGTGTGGTCTCACCGTCTCTTTTATTTTGTTTTAAATATTGCCCCAATCCTCCTAATCTGTTCCTAGTTTACCATGTATAATTATATCCTCCTTTATACCTGGTCTAAAACACACAAAAAATACCTCCTTATCGAAAATGATATATGAGCTGAACCATAAATCTGTTTTAAAGAGCATTTTAATATCATTCCCGTTGTAGTGTCCAATTCCTACTTCAAAAGTTGCCGTAAAAAAATCTTTCTCATTTCTTCCTAGAATTGGTCCTGCGAATCCTTCCAGATATGAAAAATCCTTCCATACAAATAAACTACCATTTTTATATTTTAATATTTTTTTACCAACCATAAAATATGCTGTGTTTTCCATAGCAAATACTTTTGTTTCTTCTGTGGACTCATATAGTTCAGTTATTTTATTATCTGCAAATTTGTAAATATTTTGGTAACCGCCTTGGGGATTGAAACTACTTATAAAAAAACATTTTTCATTTGAATCGTAAGCCATAGATGTAAATATTGTATTTACCTCTCCAATATCTACAAATTCCCAATTACTATTTTGAATATTGTATTTTAGTAAACATGATTTATACATGTTGCCATTATTTTTTTTAAACAGAGCACCGAAACAATAAAACTCAGATATATTATTTCCAGAAAAACCATGTAACGATAAAATCTCACCTTCAGGAGTATAATTTCCTAATGATTGCCAGCTCGATCCATTATATTTTGCTATTTGGCCTAAGAATGTACATATCCAAATGTTATTGTTATCAAACCCGTAAATTGACCATGCCTCTTGTAATGAAAACCCAACATCAACATTTTCCCATTTAATTCCATTAAAGTGAAATAACCGATATTGGTTTGATGAACTTCCCCTGCTGTCAACCATATATTATTTGGGCTTGTGCCCCAAATACCACCTGCAGAGGTGAATTCACCATTTGGTACTTTTAATGTATCTACTTCCCACACATAATCCCTTCTTCCGGGTTCTATTTCCGGTTCGGTGGGTCCGTTATCACAAGAGGGAAAAGTTACGAATAGAGCAGTAAATAAAAGAGATAATAACAATATAATTGAACCGGATTTAATAAAATTATACATAATTCATTTCCGTGGATGTTGATAAAATAATTTCATTAGTAAAAAAAGCAGAGAGAGTTTGTAGTAAATATAAGTTTGGTAATAATATTGTAAATGTGAAGATAAAAGCCGGTGATATATAAGTTATCATCATCATTAATAATAACTTAACTAATAAAGATTTATTATTTATCTAAATATAGAAAAAAAGAAAAAACAAAAAGTCAAAGTCTAAGTAAAAATAAACTAAAGAAAATTAAG